>CANQEN010000008.1 GCA_947595045.1 uncultured Bacilli bacterium
ATAACAGTTTTTATTTTTTGAGTGTTTTCTCTTTTTTTATATAATTTTTTATTTTCCCACATCTAGTTTACTACATCTAGGTTTAGGAAGTATTTGCAGTTTTTATAGACCTATGTTATAATACAAAGCATGTAAGGGAGGTTAATAACTAAATGATTAATAGATTAAGACGCATTGAATATCCAATGATGATTATGGAGATATTGAATAATAAAGATATTAAAGAATTAGAACAACTTTTCTCTCCGATGATGGAGATATTGAATAGTAAGAATATTATTGATGGTATAAATATTATTGAGGAAAATGATAAAGTTTATTGTTGTTTTGAAAAAGATTATTTAAGTTCAATAAACCGTTTATTGTTGATGAAAATAAGTTATATATATAGTGAAACAATATTTTATAGTGATAATGTAGAATCTCCTAATTCTGATAGATTAGAATATTGGTGTCCAGATGATTTATATGATGAAAAATATCATGTAACAGAAAGATGTAAGAATAAAAAATTAGTAGTATTACAATTAAATCGTAATGATAAATTTACTATTTTAGGTACAACTATTATGTTGGCTAATATTTTACAAGAACAAGATCCTCTACAATTAAAGATCAATCAAGAAAAAGAAGTGTTTACAAGTGATGAGGCAAAAAGACATCAACATTATATTTCTATGGATTGTCCTGATAGACAATGGTTATGTTTAAATGTATTTTTAAATAAGGATAATCCTTTAAATGAGAATTTTTATGCACCACTTGTTTCTTGTTGTGAGATAAATAGTCCAGTTGAGTGTGATAATATTATTTTATCTACATTCGTAGGTTGTAATGAGAAAAAAATGTTATGTTTTAATATGGATAAAGAACAATTACAGGTAGTTATACAAGAATATTTGAAAAGTTTAAATAATGAACATGATTCTAAAAATATAAAACAATTAAGATATAAGGGGTAGTAATACAATTATTTTCAATGTAAAAGACTATTGGTATTTTTAGTTATTTATGATATAATAGTCCCAGTTGCAAACAAAAGAGTGGTTATTCCACTCTTTCTGTTATGAGAGGTGGAGTTATGGATATAGAGAATAAGGTTAGGCAACTTATTGAATCTTACATTAATGAGGCTGGGTATAAATTAGATGAAGTATTATATGAAAAAGATGGGAATAATTATTTTTTAAGAGTTATTATTGATAAAGTTGGTATTATAGATATTGATGACTGTGTAACAATTAGTAATTTAATTAATCCCATATTAGATGAAGCTGATTTAATTAGTGATAGTTATATATTAGATGTTTGTTCTAAAGAGAAAGGTTGTGAATAAGGTGAATAATCAGGAGTTTAAGACTGCTTTAAAGTTGTTAGTAGAAGAAAAAGGCATTGATGAAGATTATATCTTAGATGCAATGGCATTAGCGCTTACGAGTGCTTATAAAAAAAATTATCATTCATTATCTAATGTTAGGGTAGATATTAATGCTGAATTAGGTGATATAAAAGTATATTCTTTTAAGACAGTTGTGTTAGACCGTGAACATAAAGAATCATTAGATGAAAATGATTATGACGAAGAAGAAGATGTTGACTTAGATGATGAAGAATTAGAAGATTTACCAGAGGAGAAAAGATATAAACCTTTCGTTTTTGATGATAGGATTCATATTACTTTAGAAGATGCTAGAAAAATAGTACCAGATATTCAAATTGGTGAAACAATTGAAGAAGAAGTTACACCGAGAGATTTTGGTAGAGTAGCAGCTGCTACAGCTAAACAGGTTATAATTCAAAAAGTGCGTGAAGCAGAACGAAATAATATAGCTGAAGAATTTGAAGGAAAAAAAGATGAATTAATTTCAGGTATTGTTGAGATGGAAGATGAGAAAAATTACTATATTAATTTAGGTAGAACACAAGGGTTATTACCTAAAAGTGAGATAATACCAGGTGAGACAATTAAGATGGGTTCATCTATTAAGACTTATATTAATAAAGTAGATATTAGTTCAAAAGGTTCACTAATTTTATTAACGAGAAAGCATTATGGTTTTGTAAAAAGATTATTTGAGTTAGAGATACCAGAAGTAAATGAGGGAATTGTCATTGTATATGGTGTAGCACGTGATGCAGGTAATCGTACAAAAATTGCTGTTTATTCAGAGAATAGTCATGTTGATGCAGTAGGAGCTTGCATTGGTGATCATGGTTCTAGGATTAATCGAATTATTAAAGAATTAAATGGTGAGAAAATTGATGTGATAGCATATAGTAAAGATGCAGCTACCTTTATAGCTAATGCTTTAAGTCCAGCTCGTAATGTTAGAGTATTTATTACTGATGAGAAGAATAAAGAGGTTATGGTAGTAGTTGATAACGATAATTTATCATTAGCAATTGGTAAAAAGGGTTCTAATATTAGATTAGCTTCACGTTTAACACATTATAAATTAGATATCAAGACATATGATCAAGTAAAAGAAGCCGGTATTAATATTTTGGAGTAATATGAAAGTAAGAAAAATACCAGAGCGTACTTGTATCATTAGCCATGAAAAGTTACCTAAGGCAGAGTTAATACGAATTGTAAGAACGCCTGATGGTAAGGTAGAGATTGATTTGACTGGTAAAATGAATGGCAGAGGTGCTTATTTAAAACGCGATATAGAAGTGATATCTAAAGCTAGAAAAAGTGGATTGTTAAATAAAAAGTTAGAATGTAATATACCGGAAGAAATATATGATAAATTGATAGAGCTTATATAAGTAATTAGGGGGTACTTATGTCAGGTAAAAGAATTGATATAACAAGTAAAGAAGAACTTGAAATACTATTTAATAAGTGTTTAGCGTATTATGATAATGATGATGATAAATATATGGCGTTAGCATTACTTGTATCTGATCGCAGTAAAGATCCAAGAAATCAGGTTGGAGCTGTTATAGCAAGTGCTTCAGGTGAACTATTAGTATATGGTTATAATGGGGCTACGATGGGTGTTAGTGATGATGATTTTCCATGGGATAGTACTGGTGAGAAAACAGGAGATATTATGCATAATAAAGATTATTTTGTGGTTCATGCCGAAATGAATGCTATTATTAATTATTTAAAGACTAATCGTAATGGTACTTTAAAAGATGCAACTATGTATGTAACTTGGTGTCCATGTAATAATTGTGCTAAAGTAATAGCGCAAACAGGCATAAAAAGAATTATCTATCATAGAATGTATTCAAAACCAGAACAGATAACACCAAACTTATTCATTTTTGAAAAAGCCGGAATAGAGTGTGTACCGTATAGTCCTTATTATGAAATAACTAAAGAGGATCAAATGTTTCAACGTTCTTGTATTAAAAGTAAATTGTTAAAAAAATAAGAAAGTAGGTGGAGTTTATGATGAGTGTATTCGAATATGCAATGGATGTAAACAAGACTGTAGAAGAAATACTATTAAAGTGTAAGGAACTTAATATTGATGTTTCTAATGAAGATGATGAGTTAGATGAATATGCTATTACTGAGCTTGATAATGTAATAGGGCAAGATAATGATTCTGACTTAGATGAAGAATTAGAAATTGAAGATGAAATGATTGAGAAAGAAAAAAATAAGATTGAAGAATTAGTAAATAAAGATAAAGCTAAAAAGAATACTAATAAAAAGGGTACTAAAAAAGATTTAGCACGTAAGAAGAAAGAAATGTATAAGAGTAAAGAGAAACTAATTAGTAATGCACCAGTAGAAAATAAGAATATTATTATATATAAAGAAGGTATGACTATTGGTGCTTTAGCTAAAGAATTAGGTGTTTCAGCTGCTGAATTAATTAAAAAATTGTTTGGATTAGGAATCTTAGCTACTATTAATAATGTTATTGATTTTGATAATGCATCATTACTTGTACTAGATTATCAAAAAGAGTTAGTTAAAGATCAACCAAAAGATGAAGCTAAGTTTGAAGATTTTGAAATTATTGATGATGATGCAGACCTAGAGACACGTCCACCAGTAGTAACTATTATGGGTCATGTTGATCATGGTAAGACAACCTTATTAGATACTATCCGTAAAACGAATGTTGCTTTAGGGGAGGCTGGGGGGATTACTCAAGCTATTTGTGCGTATCAAGTAAAATATAATGATAAATTAGTAACTTTTATTGATACACCTGGGCATGCTGCTTTTACGGAGATGAGGGCTAGAGGGGCTAGTATTACAGATATTGTTATTATTATTGTAGCAGCTGATGATGGTGTTATGCCTCAAACAAAGGAAGCTATTGATCATGCTAAAGCAGCTAAAGTACCTATTATTGTAGCTATTAATAAAATAGATAAACCAGGGGCTAATCCAGAACGAGTAATGACGGAATTAGCTGAATATGGATTAACTCCAGATATTTGGGGTGGAGATAATATTTTTGTTAATATATCAGCTAAAACTGGTGAGGGTATTGATAAATTATTAGAAAATATCTTGTTAGTAGCTGAAGTAGAAGGATATAAAGCAAATCCAAATCGTTATGCGATTGGTAGTGTTGTTGAATCAAGACTAGATAAACAAGTAGGGTCTATTGTAACATTGTTAATTCAAAATGGTACTTTGCGTTTAGGGGATCCTATAGTAGTGGGATCAGCATATGGAAAAATACGGACGTTAAAAAATGATAAAGGTGAAGAAATTACTCAAGCTTTCCCATCACAACCAGTTGAAATTACTGGGTTAAATGATACACCTGGGGCTGGAGATAAATTTATGGCCTTTGAGACAGAAAAACAAGCTAGAAGTATTGGTGAAGCTAGAAAAGAAGAAGAAAAATTAAATCATAATAGATCACGTAGTGTCTCATTAGAAGATTTATTTGCTAAAATACAGGATGGTTTTAAAGAAATAAATATTATTATTAAGGCTGATGTTCATGGTAGCGCTGAAGCTGTTAAAAGTTCTTTAGAAAGTATTGATGTTGAAGGAGTAAAAGTTAATGTTATAAGAAGTACGGTTGGTGCCATTACTGAAAGTGATGTTGTATTAGCTAGTGCATCTAATGCTATTGTTATTGGCTTTAATATTAGACCAAGTAATACTATTCGTGATTATGCCAAAGAATCAGGTGTAGAAATTAGATTATATGATATTATTTATAAAGCAGTGGAAGAAATGGAAGCAGCTATGAAGGGAATGCTAGATCCTGAATATGAAGAAAAAATAATGGGGACAGCAGAGATTAGACAGTTATTTAAATTTTCTAAAGTAGGTATTATAGCTGGTTCTTATGTTACAGATGGTATTATTAAAAATGGTTCTAAAGCTCGTGTTTTAAGGGATAGTGCTGTTATCTATGATGGAACTATTAACTCATTACAAAGAGAAAAAGATACAGTTAAAGAAGTAAAAAAAGGGTTAGAGTGTGGTATTACTATTACTAATTTTAGTGACTTAAAAGTAGGGGATGTAATTGAAACTTATGAATTAGTGGAAAAGAAAAGATAAAACTTTTCTTTTTTTAGTTTTTTGGTTATAATAAATAATAGAAAAGGTGATAAAATGAGTATTAAAATAGATCGTATTAATCATATGTTGGTTAAAGAAATTAGCTATATTTTAAATCAGGAAATAAAAGATAAAGATATAAAGTTTGTAACTGTTACAGCTGTTAGGACAACAACTGATTTATCTTATGCTAAAGTATATATAACGGTATTAAACGAAAAATATAAGGTAGAGACATTAAAGGCTTTAGATCATGCTAAAGGTTATATTAAAAAACTATTAGCTGATCGTGTTGAAATTCGTCATATTCCTGAATTAGAATTTATTTATGATGAGTCAATTGAGTATGGTAATAGAATAGAACAAAAAATAAAAGAAATTCATGATTAATTTCTTTTATATGTTATTAAAATCTTTAATAATATTATATATTTAATATAAAAAATTCTTTAGCATTTAAAATCTAAAGAATTTTTTAATTAGGAACATTAGCTTCAGCGTATATTTGATAATCAGCTTTGTGTTCCTCAGCATCAAGAGCTAATAAATCAGATGATGATATCATGAAGTATTCATGCAGTAATATATCTGAATTATCACTAGTTATAGGGTCATCCCAAGTCATATCTAGATTAATCCATTTATTATCATAGAATAAAAGATTCCATACATGGTTTAGACCAGCTACTTTATAATTAGGAATACCTAAACGATATAAGAAAATTGACATAGTATCACTATAACCACCACATAGAGCAATATGATCATTTAATAGACCATAAGCAGTATGACTTAGACTATTTTTAAAAGCATCACCAGTAATATCAACGGCTCTTACTTGATCATATTTAGTATTGTTTACGATATAATCATGAAATGCTAAGATTTTATCATAAGTACTCATATCATCAGTTAATATTTCATTACTTATTTGATCAATACGATTATTAACAAAATTTATCATTTCATCAGTATATTGTTTAGTAAAAGTAACTGTTATTTTACCAAAATTAGTGGTAGTTACAGTAACTGAACTATAAGAATTAAAAGGGTGAACAAAATTATTAATTTCAGATAAAATATTAAAACTATCTTCAGATATATCAGGAATAATTTTATTAATATCGTTTATACATTCAGGATATTCTTTATCACAGTAAAAAGTAAATTTAGTATTACCACTATCTAATATAGTGTAAAAGACATTTAATAATTGTTGATAATCCTTTACAATGAAATTATCAGTAATTTGAATATAATTATAACTTGCTTTAGTAGAGTATTCATTATTATTAATAATAATTTCATTAGGTACTTTATATATTATATTAGCTTGAATCCAATTAGCTATATTTGTATGAAATTTTAATATACCTATTAAAGTTAGTAATAAAAGACTATTAAGAACGAATTTTATATATTTCATATTTAACACCATCTCCATTTTAACATAAAAAATAAAAAAATGAAGCATCTTACTCCATTTCGTTAACTTTTTTTGTTAAACGTGATTTATTTCTAGCACAAGTATTTTTACTTGTAACACCACCTTTTACGGCTTTATCAATAGCTTTAATAGCAACCTTTAATGATGCATTAGCTTGTTCTTTATCTTTACTAGCTACAGCTTTTTCTACTTTTTTCATCGCACTTTTCATAGTAGCTTCATAATTGTTATTTCTAACTTCCTTTTTTTCATTAACTAAAACTCTTTTTTGTGCATTTTTCATGTTTGGCATCTAGTTCACCTCCAAATCACATATATACATATTTTAGCAAAAATACTAAAAAAAAGCAAATAAAAACCAGTAAATTTGTTAAAAATATTAATGGTGATAATATGAAACATGAGATAGATTTAAAAAAGTATGAGATTAGAACAGATTTAGCTATTGAAACTTTGGAACAAAATAAAGAAGTTAATGGAGCTAAAATAACTACTAAGGATCTTGGCGATATAAAAATAACTCAAGTTAAACTGAATAAAAAGGGTGGTATTAGTTTAAATAAAAAGCCTGGTACTTATATTACAATTGAATTTAAGGATATTACTGATAAAGATAACAAAGAAAAAGTTTTACATTTATTTATTCATGAATTAAAAAAGTTAGTTAAATTACCATCTAAAGAAAGTTATGTTTTAATTATTGGATTAGGAAATGAAGCGTCAACTCCTGACTCTTTGGGACCTTTGACAGTTAAGGATATTATTGTTACTAATCATTTATATGAATTGGCTACTCTTGATTCTAATTATCAACGAGTATCAGCTATCTCTCCTGGCGTAATGGGTGAAACAGGAATTGAGACTAGTGATATTATTCAATCTATTGTGGATAAAATAAAACCAGATTTAGTTATTGTTATTGATTCTTTAGCTAGTGGTTCAATAGATCGTGTAAATAAAACTATTCAGATGACTGATACGGGGATACATCCAGGTAGTGGTATTGGAAATGAGCGAAAAGAAATAAGTTTTGATACACTAAAAGTACCTGTAATTGCTATTGGAGTACCAACTGTAGTAGATGCTGTAACTATTGTTAGTGATACAATTAATTATATGTATAGAAACTATTCATATACTAAAGAAAATAAAGATAAACCAAAGTATAAATTAATAGTAGGTGGTGTAAATTATTTAAAAGAACCTATTAATATTAATGATAATGATAAAAGAACCTTATTAGGATTAGTAGGTACTCTAAATGAAACAGAAGTTAAAAACTTAATAGCTGAAGTATTAACACCAATAGGTTATAATTTGATGGTAACACCTAAAGAAGTAGACTTTGTTATAAAAGGTTTAAGTGAAATATTGGCACAAGGTATTAATAGAACTTTGCATAAAATAAATTAATAATTGTTACTACTTAGTGGTAAATGATAAAATATGACAATATTATCAAAAATATTTGCATGATATTGATTTATTGTAAAATAATTAGTATAATTAGCTATAGTAAAGGTAAGGTGGTGAGAGAATGGGAGAAAATAGAAAGGGTTTTACATTAATTGAATTATTAGCTGTAATCGTAATATTAGCTATTATCGCCTTAATTGTAACGCCAATCATTTTAGGAATAATAAGTGAAGCAAGAGAAAAGTCTAATATGAGAAGTGTTGAGGCATTTGCTAAAGCAACAGAAACAGCCGTAGCACGATTAATGATGGATGAAAATTATGATGGTGGTGCTATTACTTGTAAATCAGGAGAATCAGGAAAAGCACAATGTACGTCTACTACAGTTGATGATAACAAAACCCCAACTCAAACAATAACATATAGTGGATCAACGGTAACATGTACAGGTACTTTTGATGGAGGAGAAGGTAACGGAGGAATTAAAGTTGATGAAAAAACTGGAATTATCGAAGTAAAGCAATGTAAAGTAGGAAACTCATCAAAAACATACGATTTTGATACAGGCTCAAGTACAGGAGCAAAGGTGCATACAAATTAATAAATAATTTATATATAGATAGGTGGTAAAATGAAAGTAAACAAAAAAGGATTTACATTGATAGAGTTATTAGCCGTAATAGTAATATTGGCAATCATAGCCCTAATAGTAACCCCAATTATATTAGGAATAATAAGTGAGGCTAGAGAGAAATCTAATATGAGAAGTGTGGAAGCATTCGCAAAAGCAACGGAAACAGCTGTAGCTAGATTAATGATGGATGAAAATTATGATGGTGGTAGTATAACATGTACATCAGGAGAGTCAGGGACAGCTAGTTGCAAGTCTACAGCAATAAATAACACAACTCCAGAACAAAAAATAACATATAGTGGATCAACTGTAACGTGTACAGGTACTTTTGATGGTAGTGAGAGCCCTAAAGGTGTTAAGGTAGATGAAACAACAGGAATTATTACAGTAAAGCAATGTAAAGTAGGAAATTCAGCTAAGACATATGATTTTAATACAGGGTCAAGTACAGGAGCAAAGGAACATAAATAATAAAATAAAATTTGATAAAGGTTGGTGGAATGAATTATCATATTACAACCTTTTAATTTTACATCAATGGTATATAGATAATTGATTTAATAGTGATAATTATGATACAATTTAATTACAATAAAGGTGGTGATAATATGAAAGAAAATAAAAAAGGATTCACATTAATAGAGTTATTAGCCGTAATAGTAATATTAGCAATAATAGCACTAATAGTAACCCCAATCATTTTGGGAATTATTAGTGAAGCTAGAGAGAAATCTAATATGCGAAGTGTAGAGGCATTTGCGAAAGCAACAGAAACAGCCGTAGCACGTTTAATGATGGATGAAAACTATGATGGAGGAGAAATAACGTGTACATCAGGAGCATCAGGGACAGCAAAATGTACGTCTAATACAGTTGATGAAAATAAAACTCCAACGCAAACAATAACATATAGTGGTTCAACGGTAACATGTACTGGCAACGATGATGAAGAAAATGATGGTGTTGAAGTAGACGAAGAAACGGGAATTATTACAGTAAAGCAATGTAAAGTAGGAAATTCAGCCAAAACATACGATTTTAATACAGGCTCAAGCACAGGTGCTAAAGTGCACAATGGTCAATAATTATAATTTATTAAAAGGATAAGGTGGTGATTAAATGAAAGAGAATAGAAAAGGATTCACATTAATAGAGTTATTAGCTGTAATTGTTATCTTAGCTATTATTGCACTTATAGTAACCCCAATCATTTTGGGAATTATTAGTGAAGCTAGAGAGAAATCTAATATGCGAAGTGTCGAAGCATTTGCAAAGGCAACAGAGACAGCTGTAGCACGTTTAATGATGGATGAAAACTATGATGGAGGAGAAATAACGTGTACATCAGGAGAATCAGGAAAAGCAAAATGTACGTCTACACAAATTGATGATAAAACTCCAACACAGACAATTACATATAGTGGCTCAACGGTAAATTGTAATAGTGGTAATGGTGTTACAGTGGATGAGGAAAAAGGGGTTATTACTGTAAGTAATTGCCAAGTTGGATCTTCACAAAAAAAATATTATTTTAAGACGGATAGTAGCACAGGAGCATGTGAAGATTCAGGAAGTGGTTCATGTAAAAGTTCATAATTATTAGATAGCCATACGACTATCTTTTACGTTTTATAGTAATATGATTGACTAAGAAAAATGTTCGTGATATTCTTTTGTTATAATAATGATAAGGTGATGATTAAATGAAAGAAAATAAAAAAGGATTTACGTTAATAGAATTATTAGCTGTAATAGTAATTTTGGCAATAATAGCGCTAATAGTAACACCAATTATATTAGGAATAATAAGTGAAGCAAGAGAAAAATCTAATATGAGAAGTGTAGAAGCATTTGCTAAAGCAACAGAAACAGCCGTAGCTAGATTAATGATGGAAGAGAATTATGATGGTGGAGATATTAAATGTACATCAGGAGAATCAGGAAAAGCAAAATGTAGTGCTGATGTAGAGGTAGAAAAAACAATAACATATAGTGGTTCAACAGTAACATGTACTGGTGATGGAGATGAGAGTAATAGTGGCGTTAAAGTAAATGAAACAACAGGAGTTATTGAAGTAAATAAATGTAAAGTAGGAAATTCAGCTAAAACTTATTCATGGAGTACAAATTCAAGTAAAGGTGCAATAGCTGACAACTAATGTTAATTAGATAGTTTAAACTATCTTTTTTGATGAATATATGTATAAAATATTATAGCAGTGAAAATCTCATTAGCTAGTGTTTTAATATAATTTTAATTACAATTACTTAAAAATTTTTTTGATTGACTAATAACGATAATCATGATATTATTTAGTCAGATTAAAAGTAAGGTGGTGAGATGGTGAGAGATAATAGAAAAGGATTCACATTAATAGAGTTATTAGCCGTAATTGTTATCTTAGCTATTATTGCACTTATAGTAACGCCAATCATTTTAGGTATTATAAGTGAGGCCCGAGAGAAATCTAATATGCGAAGTGTCGAAGCATTTGCAAAGGCAACAGAGACAGCCGTAGCACGATTAATGATGGATGAAAACTATGATGGAGGAGAGATAACATGTACATCAGGAGCATCAGGGACAGCAAAATGTGAGGCAAAGACAGTTCCTGAGACCAGTACAAAGACTCAAACAATAACATATAGTGGCTCAACGGTAAGTTGTGGTGATAATAATAATGGAATTACAGTAGAAACAAATGAAGAAACTGGATTGCTTACTGGAATTATAAAAGTAAGTAAGTGTAAAGTAGGAAATTCAGCTAAAACATACGATTTTGATACAGGCTCAAGTACAGGTGCGAAAGTGCACAATGATTAATAATTAATTTATTAAAAGGAAGAGATGGTGATTAGGTGAAAGAGAATAGAAAAGGTTTTACATTGATAGAGTTATTAGCTGTAATCGTGATCTTGGCAATCATTGCCTTAATAGTAACGCCAATCATTTTAGGTATTATAAGTGAAGCAAGAGAAAAATCTAATATGAGGAGTGTAGAGGCATTTGCAAAAGCAACGGAAACAGCCGTAGCTAGATTAATGATGAATGAAAAATATGACGGTGGAGACATTAAATGTACATCGGGAGCATCCTCTACAACAGCTAAGTGTACAGCTAATAATTCAATAGAACAAACAATTACGTATAGTGGATCAACGGTAACATGTAGTGGTAGTGGTGATGATAATAATAGTGGAGTTAAGGTGGATGAAACTAGTGGAATTATAACGGTAAGTAAGTGTAAAGTTGGTAATTCATCTAATACATATACATGGAATACGGGGTCAAGTACAGGAGCCACAAAAGATAACTAGTTATGAAGATAGTTTTTAAAAACTATCTTTTTTGTTTGACGTATGTTATAATACCAAAAGAAAGAAGGTGCTTTATGAAGAAACCTGTAGTAGCCCTATTAGGTAGACCTAATGTAGGTAAAAGTACTATTTTTAATAGACTTGTTGGTAAAAAAATATCAATTATTGAAGATACACCAGGTATTACGAGAGATCGTATTTATGGTAATGTATCATATAATGATTATAATTTTCATTTGATTGATACTGGTGGTATTGATTTGAGTAAGGAATCATTTAATGAGGATATTAAAATACAAGCTTCTTTAGCACTTGATGAAGCAGATGTTATATTATTTGTAGTAGATGGTAAAGAGGGGTTAACAAGTAATGATTTGGCTATTCGTGATATGTTAGTTAAGAGTACTTGTAAAGTTATCGTAGTAATTAATAAGTGTGATAGTAAACTAATTAATGATACTGAATATGAATTTTATGAGTTAGGGTTTGAACATTATTATAAAGTTAGTGGGGAACATAATACAGGGTTTAGTGATTTATTAGATGAAATAGTTAAAGATTTTATTAAAATAGAAGATGATTATGAAGATGGTATTGTTAAATTTTCTGTTATTGGAAGACCTAATGTAGGTAAGAGTAGTTTAGTTAATGCTATTTTAAATGAAGAACGTGTTATTGTTAGTGATATTGCTGGTACTACTAGAGATGCGATAGATACACCTTTTACTTATCATGGAGAAAGATATGTAGTTATTGATACAGCTGGAATGAGAAAAAAGGGTCGTATCTATGAAAATGTAGAAAAGTATAGTTTACTTAGAAGTATGAAAGCTATTGATAGATCTGATGTATGCTTGATTGTTATTAATGCTGAAGAGGGGATTGTTGAACATGATAAGCATATAGCTGGTTATGCATTAGAAGCAGGTAAGGCTGTTGTTATAGTTGTTAATAAATGGGATTTAATTGATGATAAGGATAATGCTATTAAAAAATGGAAACAAGATATTATGAATAATTTTCAATTTATGAGTTTTGCTAAAATAGTCTTTTTATCAGCTAAAACGAAAAAGAGAATACATACTTTAATGCCAGAAGTTTTAATTGCCTATGAAAATAGTAAAAGACAAATAAAGACAAGTGCTTTAAATGAAATTATAACTGAGGCATATGATTTAAATAAACCTCCATCTTATAAAGGTAAACGCTTAAAAATATATTTTTCAAGTCAAGTGGGAAATCAACCACCTACCTTTAATATTCAGGTAAATAGTAAAGGTTTAGTTCATTTTTCGTATGAACGGTATTTAGAAAATAAAATTAGAGAGTCTTTTGATTTTTCTGGTACTCCTATCATTTTACAATTTAAGAATAAGGGTGAGATGTAATCATTTCAATCGCATATTTTATCTTTTAACATATATTATGTTAGGAGGTATTTATGGCATTTTCAGATAACTTTTTTAATAAGATAGAAAAAAGGACTAATGTTGATAAAAATACTATTTTAGAGTTAGCTAAGGAATTACAGAAGAATGATTTAAAAAATGAAAATACATTGCGTGAGGTAATTCATAAACTTAGTAGGATGACTGGTAAAGATGTTAGTGTTGAGCAAGAAAATAAAATTATAAATGCAGTAGTTAATGATAAAGTACCGAAAGATGTAGATAAAATGTTTTGAACACCGAGTGGTGTTTTTTTTGATTCCATAATATTGTCAAATACTTAAAAATTATGTATAATTAAATTAATAATATTTGGAGGATTTATATATGGTCAAAAAGATAAATGATGATTTAATAAATTCTAGTATAGAAAATAATCCTTTTCAAGGGGAACAAATTTTAGTTGATACATTAGTTAGAGAAGAAAGTAGATTAAGAGAATAAGGGTATTATACTAAAGATATTAGAGGACTTCATATTTTAGACCATATGTATGCTGATGGTGGTAAAATCAATACTGCCATTGATATAGCTAAAAAAATATTTGAATAGAATCAATAAAGTAAATAAATATCTAAAACAGTACTAAAAAGGTGAAGAACTAGAAAATGATAGCCCATTTGGTACCTATTTCATAGGTGGGGGTATCAGAAGTAGAAATGTATTTTGAAAATTATAGTTTTTTATTAAATAGTGTAATGCATTTAGATTTATTTGTAATAAAAAAGGAAGGATGATTATAAAATGAAAAGAGGCTTTACTTTAGTAGAGTTGATGGGGATAATGGTAGTATTAGCAGCTATTATGTTAGCTGTTGTTCCAACTATTACTAATACTTTGAAAAATGCTCAAATTAATAAAAATAGTAATGTCCAAGAAACTATATGTTTAGCTGTTAAATCTTTTTTAGTTAATGAAAATGGTTCAGCTAATGTTAATGATACTGTATGTGGTTTTGATTTAGTAGGTCGTAATTATATAGCAGACAATTTAAATTATACTAATAGCGATAAAAGTATTGATTCAGAGTCAATATCTAATTTAAAAATTATTTACTCAGAACCAACTGATAGTAATCCAAATGGGTGTAGTATTGAAAAAATTGCAAGTTCAGATACTACTTCTTGTGTTACTAAACAACCACTTTCTAGTAGAATTAAATCATTAGTAAATAAGAAGAATATTGGTTGGATATTTAAAGATAAAGCAGAAAATATCAGATATAGAGGATCAAATCCTAATAATTATGTGAAGTTTAATGATGAGTTATGGAGAATTATAGGAATAGTAGATGGAAAGGTTAAATTGATAAGAGATGAGTCAATAGGAAAATATTCATGGGACAGCTCAGAAAATAGTATAAATAGTGGTAAAGGAATAAATGAATGGAGTCAAGCTGATTTGATGAAACTCTTGAACCCTGGTTATGATGATGTGACAGTAGGAAATGGGGATAGTTCAGTAACAGGAAGTTTATATTGGAATAGTTCAAGTGGTAAATGCTATAATGGACAAAATAATAAGACAACAGCCTGTAATTTTAATGGACAAAATGGTAATCCAAAAGGCTTAAGTGAAAAAGCTAGGAATATGATAGAAGAGAGTATATGGTATTTGGGAGGATATGGCTTGGATATGGTAAACCAAGCAACATTGTCAGATATATATAAACTAACGGATGCAGAGAGAGGGACAACAACGTGGGACGGAAAGTCTAATGGTAATGATAAAGTACCAAGAACAACAATCTGGAATGGATATGTAGGGTTGCTGTATCCAAGTGATTATGCCCAAGCAACAAATAGTACAAATTGTAACGGAGCAGTAGGAAAGTGGGATAGTTCAGCTAATAGTGATTGTAAAACTAATGATTGGTTATATAAAGAAGATTATTTTCAATGGGCGATGTCGCCTCGTTCGGATTATGCTTACCTTGTGTGTGATGTTGGTTATAGTGGTCGTGTGACCGACTGGGATGCATACAATGCTGGTGGGGTTCGCCCAGTCGTAAATTTAAAATCTAGTGTAAAAGTAACAGGGGGAGCAGGAGACAAGAATAACCCTTATATCCTTGAATAAAAATTTTATGTTAAAGTAAGTATAGGAATTTAACTTTTTATTAAATCATAGCAATAGTTCCTTTTTTCTCCTCATATAAATCATAATTAAAGGTGAAATTTTATGAAATGGAAAATTGGTAATGTAGAAATTAAAAATCAAGTTGTATTAGCACCTATGGCTGGTATTTCTAATAGTGCTTATCGGACTATTATAAAAGAAATGGGAGCTGGATTAATAGTAGCTGAAATGGTTAGTGATAAAGCTATTATGTATGATAGCACCAAAACAAAAGAGATGTTATATATGACTGATTTTGAAAGGCCTATATCACAACAAATATTTGGTAGTGATGTAGAATCATTTAAAATAGCTACTAAATATATATGTGAACATATGAAACCTGATATAATAGATATTAATATGGGTTGTCCTGTACCTAAAGTAGCTATTAGAGCTGAGGCTGGCAGTGCATTACTTAAAAATCCTAATAAAATATATGAAATAGTGTCTCAAGTAGTAAAGATAGCTAATGTACCCGTTACTGTTAAAATTAGAAGTGGTTGGGATAATAATAGTATAAATGCTATAGAAGTGGCTAAAATATGTGAGAAAGCGGGAGCTAGTGCTATAACCGTTCATCCTAGAACAAGAAGTCAAGGCTATAGTGGAAAAGCCGATTGGAGTATTATTAAACAAGTAAAAAGTAGTGTTAATATACCTGTAATAGGTAATGGTGATATCATAAGCTGTTATGATGCTAAAAGAATGCTAGAAGAAACTGGTTGTGATGCTATTATGATTGGTAGAGGTGTACTAGGTAATCCTTGGTTAATTAAAGAGTGTGTAGATTATTTAGATGAAGGGATTGAACCAAGTACAATCACAATTCAAGATAAAATAAATATGATAAAAAAACATTTAAGTTTATTACTTAAAACAAAGCCATCTAAAGTAGCTATATTAGAAATTAGAAGTCATGCTGCTTGGTATTTAAAGGGGATTCCTCACTCTAAGGAATTAAAAGAGCAAATCTTTCATACTAATACTAAAGAAGAGTTAATTAATATATTAGATAAATATTTGGAGGATAATTATGCGTAAAAGGAGAATAATAGGCTATATTATAGATTTGTTTATAATGGCTATTTGTTTGAGTTTAATTTATGTAATTATACCTAAAAGTAAAGAAATAAAATTATTAGAACAAGATAATAGTAGTTTAAGACAAGAATATTTTGAGAATGATATTACTTTCAATCAATATGTAAAGGGATATACTAAAAATATATATGAAATTAGGAGTAAAGAATTGAAACAAACTTATTTATATATTGGATTATTAATTATTTATTTTGTTATATTACCTAGTATATGGAAAGGTAGAACTATTGGTTCTTATATAAGTAAGTTACAAATAGAAAATTTTAGAGATGGTAAAGCAAAATGGTATCAATTTTTAATTAGAGCAATAATTATAAATGGATTAGGGTATGTATTATTTAGTTTACTATTTACTATGATACTTAAAGGCAATAGTTATTTTATAGGTATTAGTATCTTAACGATAATACAATTATTATTACTATTAATATGTTGCTTTTGGATAGTAATTAAGAAAGAAAGCAGAGGATTACATGGTATATTAAGTGGTACTGAGATAGTTAAAATAATTAATGGAGGTTTACATGAAAAAAACTATTGACAAACCACTAATTTATTAGTATAATCAATAGCGTAATGAAAAAAGGAAAGAGATGTATCCACATCCACCTGATTGCTTAAGTGATAGGTATAAGGCCAAATGAAGATTTTATGATTGGTTTTTGAGTGGGTGCATATTACCCACTTTTTCATGCTATAAGCGAATATTAATGGAGGTGTAAGTATCGCAAGCAAGAATAAGGATTTGTTTATTAATGAACAAATACATGCTAAAGAAGTTATGGTTATTGGGCCTAATGGAGAGCAATTAGGAGTTAAAAGTTTAAAAGATGCTTTAACTTTATCTCACTATTCAGGGTTTGATTTAGTATTAATTAATCCTAAAGGTAACCCACCAGTATGTAAAATTATGGATTATAACAAATTTAAATATGAAAATAAAAAAAAGACTAAAGAAAATTTAAAGAAGCAACGGGAAGCTAATTTGGAGTTAAAAGAATATAGGCTATCAGTTGCTATTGACGTTCATGATTTTAATACTAGGGTTAAACAGGCAAGTAAATATTTAGAAAAAGGTCATCGAATTAAGGCTTCTATAAGGTTTAGAGGAAGAGAGATGGCACATACTGAGTTAGGTAAAGATGTGTTAATTAGATTTTCTAATGCTCTAAAAGAATTAGCTGATATTGAACAAAGACCAGTATTAGATGGGCGAAATATGGCTATGATACTTATGCCTAAAAAAGATAAGTAGGAGGGAATATATGCCAAAGAAGAATAAATTAAAAACGCATAAAGGTACAAAGAAAGTATTAAATGTTAGAGATGGTGGTTCTGTAAAAATAGGACATCCTGGTACTAGACATAATACAGGTAAAAAGAATGCTGCTTCTAATAGAAGTGGTAGAACAGCAGTTAGTTTAAGTAAAGCAGATGCTAACAGATTTAAAAATGTTAATTTTTAAACATGAGAAGGAGGAATTATAATGGCAAGAGTAAAAGGTGGAACTATTCACGCAGCTAGAAGAAAAAAGGTTTTAAAGCAAGCCAAGGGTTATTTTGGTAGTAAACATAAATTATATAAGACAGCTAAAGAGCAAGTTATGCATTCATTAAAATATGCATATAGAGATAGAAGACAAAATAAAAGGAATATGAGAAAATTATGGATTACTCGTATTAATGCAGCTTGTCGTATGAATGATATTAGTTATTCTAAATTTATTGATGGTTTAAATAAAGCTGGTGTAACTATCAATAGAAAAATGTTAAGTGAGGTAGCTATTGATAATCCAAAAGCATTTTCTGATTTAGTTATTTTAGCTAAAAGTGCTTTAGATGGAAAAACAGTAGTTAAAAATGAATCTAAAGTTGAAACTAAAAATGAAGGTGAAGACTTATCTAAGAAGACAGTTGTTGAATTAAAGGCTATGGCTAAAAAAGCTGGAATAACTGGATATACTTCAATGAAAAAAAGTGAATTGTTAGATGCATTAAAATAGTTGAAAAACTATTTTTTTTATCTATTAGAAATTTTTTTAAATTCACTTTAACATTAACGATAAAATATATGGTTTCATTAACAGAAATAAACGAAATATCATTAGTAGTTAAATCATTAAAAATAATAAGAGTAATATGTCTATGTTTGACATTTATACACTTTTGTAAAATATTTTGGTTTTTAAATTTTAGGATTTAATACCACAAGATGAATATAATATATCTTTACAAGTATGGTGAAAAAAATAACTTCATCATTAGCGCTAGATCTTTTTAAATCAATGGTATAATTACATTAAAATAAAAGGTTCCTAAAGGGGATGGATAACAAAACTTGTTTTGCTTTTTTAAAAGATAGTTTATAAAAGTATTTGTTACATTGACTTAACTAATCTGATTAGTTATAATATAAATGTAGTTAGTTAGGAGGCTATATGTTAAAAATAGCATCAATAGAACTTGTTATTTATAAATGAAAAAATGTCAAAAAAATGATAAAGATACAATTGGTGTATTAAATTGTAATATTATTAAATTAACTGAAAGTTTTTTAGAAAGTAAAGATTAAAATTTTAACATTATAAGCTAAATACTAGCATATAAAAAATTAATGAAAGGAGTATACTAAATGAGCAAATTTAATAAATTTTGTGAAAAGTATGAAGTAGCATTATGGATATCAGTAGCTGCTATTTGGTTCTTTATTGAGTATTTTTGCAATAATAGTATCCAATCTTTGTTAGGCGATGGAATTTTTTGGACAATATTTGCTATTTTTGAATTCATAAGAATTGCAAGAAAAGATAAAAGTAAAGATAAGAAATAAAATAATTATATTTAATTAGAGTAATTTATTATTTTGATATTTTATGATTTTTCACGGAAGAAAATGAAAAATAAGTTTATTTTAATTGGTAGTATAGTTTTGGTTATATCAGTTATTTGTGTAATTATGGTAGTACTTAGTTTAAATAAATCAACCTTTTATTTAGATAATAAAAAAGAAAGTCATGTTATTGTTACAGTTGAGAATGCAAGTAAAGGTACTAATGGAACTATGGATATTAGTGCAAGATAATAGATAAAATTAAAGCTAAATGATTTTGGTATAAACAACAATCATTTAGCTTTAATTTTTTTTTTTTTTTTTCAGTATCTGACTAATTATTTAATATATTTATTAGGAGTAATTACAATGAATTGTTTTCTCCTTATATATAAATATTATTGAATAGAAAAGCTTTGTTGATTAATAAATTATATGATACAATAAATTAGGAGTGATAATATGGCAAAAAAGAATAAAAGAAGAAAATTAAAAAAAATACCATTATTAATATTATTTGCTTTAATAATAGTAGTGATAATTATTGTTTTTGGTAATAATAAGGAGAGTATATCGAAAGAGCAGCCTAGTCAAAATAAAGAAGATATTAAAATTAATGAAGATAGTAAAAAGAAGATGTCTATAGCAATGGTTGGTGATGCTTTAATCCATGGTTCTGTATATAATGATGCTTCAGTAGGTAATAATAATTATGATTTCAGTTCTATGTTTGCAGATATTAAACCAATGCTAGCTGATTATGATTTAAAATATTATAATCAAGAAACTATAATTGGTGGTAAAAATTTAGGTTTATCTAATTATCCAACTTTTAATTCGCCAGATGAAATAGGTGAAGATTTGGTTAAAACAGGTTTTAATTTAGTTAGTTTGGCTAATAATCATACTTTGGATAAGGGTGAAACAGGTATTTTATATTCTAATCAATTTTGGAATAAACAAAAAGATGTTATAACAGCTGGAAGTTATTCTTCATGGGATGAGAGAAATAATATTCCTATATATGAACAAAATGGTATTAAATATGCTTTTTTGTCCTATACGACAACTACTAATGGTTTGAGTAGTCCAACTGGGAAAGAATATTTACTCAATGTTTATAGTGAGGAAACAGTAAAAGAAGATATAGATAAAATAAAAGATAAGGTAGATGTTATTATTGTAGCAATGCATTGGGGAGTTGAATATACACATACACCAGTTGAGAGTCAAAAAGAGATTGCTAAATATTTATCCAGTTTAGGAGTAGATTTAATTATTGGATCCCATCCTCATGTTATCGAACCAATTGATTATATAGGTGATACATTAGTTATTTATTCGCTTGGTAATTTTATATCTGGGCAAAAAGTATTAGGTATAGAGAAAATAATTGGCTTATTTGTAGGGGTAGATATTGTAGTAGAAGAAGATAAAGTATCATTTGAAAATTTAAATAGTGAGTTATTATATACATATTCCACTGATAGTATGACTGATTTTAAGGTAATACCTTTCTCAAAATTAAATAATAATTTATTACCTAATTATAAAGATATTCAAACTGAATATGAAGCTATTGTGAATGAGACGGTTGATTATGATTGAAATAAAAAATAAAAGAGCATATTATGATTATGATATAAAAGAGACATATGAGGCAGGTATTGTTTTAACTGGTACTGAGATTAAATCAATTAGAGCTGGTAAGGCCACTTTAAAAGATTCTTATGGTATCGTTAAGAATAATGAAGTGTATATTTTAAATATGCATATAAGTGCATATGAGAAAGGTAATATCTTTAATCATGAAGAAATAAGGACTAGAAAATTATTGCTTCATAAACGCGAAATATGGAAAATTAGAGATGCTATTACAAAAGATGGATATACTTTAATACCAATTAAGTTATATTTTCAGAGAAATTATGCTAAAGTAATGATAGGAATTGCTCGAGGTAAGAAGAATTATGATAAGCGAGAATCTATTAAAAAGAAAGATATTGAAAGAGAAATGAGTAAACAGTTAAAAAATTATTAAAAACTCTTGCAAAAGCTATAAAAATATTATATACTTAACTTGTAGATGATACGTGAAGGGAGAGTGTGCTTTATGCAAATTACATCTGTTAATGTAAAGAAAATTGAAAAGGAAGATTCAAGAATGAAAGGAATAGCTTCAGTTCTAATCGATGATTGTTTTGCAGTTAGAGATATCAGAATTATTGAAGGTAACGATGGTTTATTTATAGCTATGCCAAGCCGTAAAAATAACGATGGTGACTATCATGATATAGCTCATCCAATTAATTCTGAAACTAGAAAAATGTTTGAAGATGCTATTTTTGAAGCTTATAATAAAGAAGAAGAGTAGAGATTGCGATTAAGTAGTCTCATGCTATTAGCAAATAGGTAAATAATTTTGCTTGTTTGCTTTTTTTATTTATTAAAGGTGTTTGTATTAAATAAATATTTTACAAATTATGGTATGTAACGCTATAAAAATACTAGTAATTTTATAGTTTCTTTGGTATTATATAAAAGTGAAAAAGGATGTGAGTTAGTGAGAAATTTTACTGATCAAGAAATAGTTAGAAGGAATAAAGTAGAGGAAATAAGAAATTATTGTAATCCATATCCAGAACGATATGAAGTTACACATAGTTTAAAAGAAGCTAGAAACTTAACTGATGGGACAACTGGGGTTAGTATTGCTGGTCGAATTGTTTTTATGCGTAAGATGGGTAAACTTAGTTTTATTCGTTTACGGGATATAGAAGCTGATATTCAAGTATCTTTAATGATTGATTTATTAGGGGAGGATAGTTATACTTTCTTCAAAAAATTAATCGATGTAGGAGACTTTATTGGTGTAACTGGTGAGGTTGCTACTACCCAGACTGGCGAGAAAACGCTTAGAGCTAATACTTTAACTTTTTTAGGTAAAGCATTAAAACCACTACCTGAGAAATTTCATGGTTTAACTGATCCTGAGCTATGTTATCGTAATCGTTATGTTGATATGATAATGAATGAAGATACTCGTAAACGCTTTTTAATTAGAATGAATTTTGTTAAAGAGTTAAGAAATTATTTAGATAATCATGGATATTATGAGGTAGAGACACCTATTTTAAATAATAAACCATCAGGGGCGACTGCTAGGCCATTTAAATCACATCATAATGCATTAGATTTAGATGTTTATTTGAGAATAGCTCCAGAAACTTATATGAAACGTAGTGTTATAGCAGGTATTCCTAAAGTATATGAAATAGCACGTTGTTTTAGAAATGAGGGAATGGATGCTACTCATTTGCAAGATTTTACGATGATTGAGGCTTATCAAGCTTATTTTAATTATCAGGATAATATGAAATTTATTCAAGAGTTGTTACAAACAATTATTATGAAATTATATGGTACTTTAACTATTCAAATAGGTGATAAGGAAGTAGATTTATCTGGTGATTGGCCAACTGTTTCATTTAGAGAATTAATTATTAAGTATGCTAATATTGATATTAATGAATATAATACTAAGGAATCTTTATTAGATAAAATTAAAGATGAGAAGATTGAATTAGAAAGTGAAACACCTATTGAGCAATTAGGTTATGGTAATTTAGTTGACTATTTGTATAAAAAAGTAGCTAGACCAAATATGATTAATCCAGTTTATTTGACAGAGCATCCTATTAGTTTATCACCATTAGCTAGAGCTAATGATAATAATAAGGAAATTACTGATCGTTTCCAATTAGTTATTAATGGAGCTGAAATAGTTAATGGTTTTTCTGAATTAGTTGATCCAATTGAACAAGAAAGACGATTATTAGAACAAGCTGAATTGAAAGCTAAAGGTGATGAAGAAGCTATGCCTATGGATTATGATTATATTAGTGCTATGGAATATGGTATGCCACCAATTAGTGGGTGGGGTATGGGTATTGATCGTTTAATTCAATTATTAACTAATAGTGAAAATATAAAAGATGTTGTTATGTATCCATTGATGAAACCGGTAGATAATGAATGATTATATATGTAGTGAGACATGGTAAAACTCATCAAAATGAATTAGGGTTAGTTCAAGGTATTAAGGAATATGACCTGACAGATAAAGGAATTAATGATACTAGGGAGTTAATGCCATTAGTATCTAATTTAGGTATTGATGTTGTATATTCATCACCTTTAAAAAGGGCTATAGATACTGCTAAAATACTTACTGATAATAAATTACCAATTAATATAGATGATCGTATTATTGAGCGTGATTGGGGTTTTAATGAAGGAATGGCTATTAGTGATGTTGATACAGTTAATTGTTGGAATATTCATTTAAATACTAATGATAATAAAATAGAGAAAATACAGGATGTAATGGATAGGGTATCATCATTTTTAGAGGATATAAAAATAAAATATAGTGATAAGAAAGTATTAATTGTTACGCATAGTGCGATTTCAAGGGTTATTTATTATTTATTAAATCCAATACCAGAAGATGGTGATTTAAGTAAAATAGAGATACCTAATTTGAGAATAATTGAATATGAATATTAGAAAGAAGGAAATTATGAAAATATTATGTGTTAATTGTGGTAGTTCATCACTTAAATTTCAAGTTAATGAAGTACCAAGTTATGAAGTGTTAATTAATGGTTATATTGAAAAGATTGGACAAGATGATTGTTTTTGGAATGTAAAGGTTAATGGTGAGAAAATAAAAAGTGAAGGGTTAGTAGCTAATCATTCAGAGGCTGTTAAAGTATTAATTGATGAATTATATAAGAATCATATAGTTGATAGTCTTGATGAGATAAAAGCTGTAGGACATAGAGTAGTACATGGGGGAGAAAAATATAGTGATTCAGTTATTATTACAGATGAGGTTATAAAAGATATCGAAGATTTGACTAAATTTGCTTCATTACATCATCCAGGTAATTTAGCTGGTATTCGTGCTATGATAGAGGCTTTACCTGATGTACCACAAGTAGCTGTATTTGATACTGCTTTTCATCAAACTATTCCAATGAAGAACTATATGTATCCAGTACCAATGGAATGGTATAAAAAATATGGTGTTAGAAAATACGGTTTTCATGGAACTAGTCATAAATATATAACAGAGGTTATGAAAGAAAGATTAGGTAGAAATAATGTTAATTTAATTATTTGTCATGTAGGTAGTGGTGCTAGTATATCAGCTATTAAGGATGGCATTTGTTATGATACTACAATGGGATTAACACCATTAGATGGGCTTATGATGGGGACTAGAAGTGGTTCTATTGATCCATCAATAATAGAATATATCTGCAAAGAAGCTAATATGAGTGTAAGTGATGTTAATGATGCTTTAAATAAAAAAAGTGGTTTTTTAGGTATATCTGGTTTCTCTGATTGTCGAGACGTAGAAGCTCAAGCTAATAAAGGAGATAAGAATGCATTACTTGCTTTAGATATGTTTAATGACCGTATTGCTAAATATATTGGTGAATATTATTTAGAGTTAGAAGGAAAAGTCGATGCTATTATCTTTACTGCTGGAGTAGGAGAAAATGGTCTAGATATTAGAGCTGCTGTGCTAAATAGATTAAAACCATTAGGAATAATTTTAGATGAAGATAAAAATAATTCAATAGCTGGATTTAAGGAACAGAAAGAAGGAACTATTACTTCAAAAGACTCTAAAATACCAGTAATAGTATTACCAACTGATGAAGAAAAAATGATTGTAGAAGATACATATCGTATAGCTAATATATAAAAGAAGACTAAGATCTTCTTTTTAGTTTATGAACCATTGTACTTAAACTATACATTAGCAACAAAGAAATAAAGATATAATAATTACAAGATAATAAAAAATGTCTTATTTTGTAAAATACTTTTATAAAGGTAAAAACAAGATTGCTTTTATTAAAAAAGAACGATATAATTACTACGGTAAATATTGAATATATAGAATAAGGGAGGATTATGAATAATAAAATATTTAAGAAAATTATTAAACAAATAAAAAAGTATGACACAATTGTTATAGCCAGACATATAGGTCCAGATCCAGATGCGTTGGGAAGTACATTAGGTTTAAAAGAAATTATTTTACATAATTATCCTAATAAACAAGTATATGCTGTTGGTAGTCCAGCTTCTAAATTTCGTTATATTGGTAATGTTGATAAATTTAATGATAATATGTATAATAATTCATTACTGATTTTATTAGATACTCCTGATTTAAAGAGAGTAGATGGGCTAGATCCTACTAGGTTTTCATATAGTATAAAAATAGATCATCACCCATTTATTGAGAGTTTCTGTGATATTGAATATATTGATGATAGTGCTAGTAGTGCTTCTCAACTAGTTATTGAATTAGCTATTACTAATAAGTTGACCATTAATGCTAATGCTGCAGAAAAATTATTTATTGGAGTAATTGGGGATACAGATCGTTTTTTATATGAATATACTACACCTAAAACATTTGATTTAGTATCAAGGATGATTAAAGATACTCATTTAAATTTTACTAGTTTATATGAGCCTATGTATTTACGTCCAATGAAAGAAATTAAATTTCAGAGTTATATTGCAGGTAATTTAATAGTTACAGAGCATGGATTTGGTTATATTAAATTAGATCAAGATATATTAGATAAATATGAAGTAGATGCTGCTACAGCTGGAAATATGGTCAATAATTTTAATTATATAGATGGTGTCTATTCATGGGCTGTATTTTCATATGACAAAAATAATGATAATATAAGAGGTTCAATTAGATCTAGGGGTCCAATAATTAATCAAATTGCAGCACAATTTGGTGGAGGGGGCCATATGTATGCCTCAGGCGTTCGCTTATCTGATTTTAATAAAGTAGATAAATTAGTTATGGCATTAGATAAAGCTTGTGAGGAATACCATGTAAAGAAATAATAAAATATAATTTTAAACTGTTGACAACAAGTTAATAGTTTTTTTGAATTAAACTAATTTACAAAATTTTACAACAAAATATTGCAAAAAAAGTATAAATATGGTATTCTTTTATCATAGGAGAGGGTATAATGAAGTTTAAATATTTTTTTAGTGTTTTTATAATAACATTATGTAGTCTCTTGATTATAAATGTAGATAATATAGAGGCTAGAGGTGCAGCTAGATATGAAACAACTGGAGTTTTACAAAGTCAAGTTAAATTAACAACTGATCGTAGAATGTATAATAACTTTTCAGGAGGTTATGATTCACGACTTAGAGCAGTTACTGTTAATGGTGTTTCAGTACCAGCTTTCTGCGTTGATTTTGGTCGAGTGGGAACAGCAAGTTTAACGCAAATTCCATATCAAAAAGATGCTAAAATCGATGAGACAACAGCAATTGGTAGAGCTTTAACTTATGCTGTCCTTAGAGGATATTCTAATGATGGAAATACTGCTTGGTATGGAGCTAATACAGTACCAGCTCTATTTAAGGATTATGCCAATTTTAATAATATAGATAATAGATATTATGCAACACAATTAGCTATTTGGCAAATAATAAAACATTATGGTAATAATGGATTAAGTCTTTCTCAATCAATGTTAGGAGCAGATATACCTAATACTGATTCACCAATAGCTACAGTAGCTAAAAATTTAGCTAATGCTGCTATTGATTATGCAGATCATTATGAAGGTAGAAGTTATCAATTATATCCTAGTATTCATGGAGCTACTGCTAAATCAGAAATGAGTAAAGCTAAATCTAAAGGCAATGGGCAGAATTATTATGAGATACCACTTACTATTGAAAGTACTGGTTATAGTTGGATGAAAGTAACTGTATCTGGTGGGACAAATGTTAAATTTTCCGAAGATGGTAAAGAATTAGCTACTGGTAATAGTTGGACATGGGATGGATTAGATCCTTTAAAGAATGCTACTAGTGGATTAGCAGCTTATTCTAAAAATATTACTATTCAAGTAGATGCACCAACAGATACAACTAAGGATGTAGTAGTTACTATTGAAAGTGATAATGCTGTTTATAATCCTACTATGTATCTTTATAGATATACTGCTAATCCTAATGCTCAAAGAATATTAGTGCCATTATTTGAAATTAAGACAAAACGTTTTTATAAACAATATACTTATAAACTAACTAAAATAGACCAACCACAAGAAACAGGAAAAGAAATACAGTATGAGACACCTGAAAAAGAAGAGCCAGAAAAAGAACACCCAGAACCTAAAGTTACGACTACAGGAACATTAACTATTTATAAGACAACAGCTGATGAAAAAACTTTATTAGGTGGAGCTAAACTTACCATCTTAGATGTTAATTCTGATGACGAAGCTTTACATCAAACTTTTAATGTTGTACCTATGGATAATGGTCATTACTATTATTGTGGGCCTCAAAGTTTAGGTACTGATAAAGTTCCAGAAGAGTGTACAAAGAATAAAAAGAAAGACATGAGTCAAGATTTAATGTATGCAGCTACTTGGCAAACAATAGGGGCAGGTGAGAGTGCATCACTTGATAGTCAAGTAGAAGGTAGCACACCTCATATAAAAGCCAATCCGATTGTTATTGAAGGAGTACCAACTGGAATTTATGAAGTGTCTGAGGATGGAATACCT
This sequence comes from uncultured Bacilli bacterium, assembly GCA_947595045.1. Lineage (GTDB taxonomy): Bacteria > Bacillota_I > Bacilli_A > RF39 > UBA660 > CANQEN01. The sequence goes on from CANQEN010000008.1 coordinate 28,470, forward strand.
AGTGGATATGCTTCAGGGATAGCTGAATCTCATTCAAGGATGCAAATTAGAGTATATGAAAACTCTGATAGTCGTAATACTTATTATGTTACTAATACTGAAAAACCAAAAGGTCAGGTTGAAATAAGTAAGCAAGATGTTACTACCTCAAAAGAAGTACCAGGAGCATCTCTTAAAGTAGTAACAGCAGATTCTGGTGGAAATTGTACTGATAATATTATAGCTGAGTGGGAATCATCTGATAATCCTTATGTTATAACAGATTTATCTGATGGGACATATTGTTTAACAGAAACAATGGCACCTGAAGGATATGATAAAACAGAAGAAACAGTTAAATTTACTATAACTAATGGTAGTTCAGAGAAAGTAGTTATGAAGAATAGTCCATCTAATAATGTAAAAAATCCAGATACATCTGATTTAAATTTTGGTCTAATAGGTGGCTTAGCCATTTGTGCTATAATATTTGGTGGATATTCTATTGTTAAAATGCATAAAACAAAAAAAGTGTTGAAATAACGCTTTTTTTGTTTTTTTTTTGATTTAAACAAAGAAGTTGCTACTTGAGCAACTTCAATAAAAGAATAAAAAGGGGTTGGCTAGTGTGATACTAGCGCCAATTCGATTTATCCGAATTGGTACTGTATATACTAATCTAAAAAAGTCTTTTTGTCAATAGTTTTTGGGAAAATTGTAAAAAAATATACCTTTATCAATAATTTTATTCAAAAAAATATATGATTATGTTATAATTTAATTATGAATAGGAGGAAAAGTAAGTGAAGAAAGGGTTATGTTTTATAGCTATTGGAATTATGACTACTATGGTTACAGGATGTGGTAATGATAAATTATCATGTACTTATGATGATATTGGTAGTATTATTACAAATGTAAATACCATGGGTGTAGATATTAATTTTAAAGATGGTAAGGCATCAAATGCAAAGACATATATTATTTTTAATGATAAAGATGCAGCAGCAGAGTATTATAAAGATATTCAAGAGTTATCAGAAGATGATGAATCAGAATATAAGTTAAATAATAAGACAATTACAGTGAAATTGACTGATGATGAACTTGAAGGTTATAAGGGTAAAACTAGGGATGAGATTAAAACAACTTTAACTGATAGTGGATATACTTGTAAATAAAAAGCAAAGTATAAAAATATATTTACTTTGCTTTGTATATTTGTAAATGATGTGAAACAAAATTATATAAAAATTAATTCAAGATAATTGGGTTAATTTTTTTGTAAATA
>CANQEN010000009.1 GCA_947595045.1 uncultured Bacilli bacterium
CCATCTCCTTTATTTAATTATATCAAAGAAAAAGTAAACACATCTTTTTTGTGTCTACTTTTATCTTACAACTTCAGTTTTTATCAATCTCCTTTTATTTGACATTATATTTTTTTAATTATTATTTTTTATTCACTTCTTAATGCCTCAACTGGATCTTTACGTGATGCAAATCGTGATGGAATTAATCCAGCAATCATTGTTAAAATAACACTAATAATTATTAAAATAATAGCTCCCATAATAGGCAATGAAGCAATATTTGAAATACCTGTAATATTTTTAATAACCGTATTAATTGGAATATTTAAAATTACAGTTATTATAATACCAAATATTCCAGCTGATAATCCCTCAATAATCGTTTCAGCATTAAATACCCTAGATATATCTTTTTTACTAGCACCAATTGCTCTTAAAATACCAATTTCTTTGGTACGTTCAAGAACACTAATATAAGTAATAATACCTATCATGATAGAAGAGACTATCAAGGATATAGACACAAAAGCTATTAATACATAACTTATCATATCGACAATAGAGGTTACTGAAGACATCATAAGACCAACCATATCAGTATAATTAATAACATCTTCATCATGACCATCCTTTGTTACTTTATCATTATAATCACTTATAATATTAGCTATTTCCTCTTTTGATTCAAAGTCTTTTGGATAGATATTAATTGTACTAGGTTTATCAATATCAACTATTCCTAAAGCCTTAATATTATCATCGTAACTAGCACCATATGTATCCATATAATTTTCAATTACTAGCGCTAATTCTTCTTGCGATAAACTAGCTAAATACATTTGCTGTTCATAATCTAATGAACTAATATCAAATTTATCATTATCATCATTAAAGGCCATACCTGTAAAAATATTAGTATCTGGATTAGCTAATTGTTCTTTTACTACTTCACTATTATTAGTTTTATCAATTACATATTCTGTTAAATCTTTAAGATAACCTATCATACCATGATTAGCTAAAATATTAGCTTCTTCATTAGGTCTAATAATACCAACTACTTTAATAGATTCAGCTTCTTCTATTAATGGTATCATATAATCTTCATCATCTTTTTTATTAACCCAAATATCTGATTGTTTTTCATAATAATCACTATTAAGTAATAATTTAAATTCTAAGTTTAAAATATCATCATAAGTATAACTAGTATCTTCAGAAACAAATTGTTCTCCACTAACTATTTTTTTCACTAAACCATCAATATCATCTTGATCTTTTAAACCTAAGGTATATAATGTATAATCACTAACTTCATTATTTTCATTAACAATTAATACTACCTCATTATATTTAGTTGGCCACTTACCAGCAACTATATCATATTGAGATTTTAATAAACTTGGATTATCCATTAATTCTGTCCATACATTATAGGTATCCATTGAATACTGCATCATGTCATTTGAACCAAAACCTATTTTATCCATAACGACAGTAGGATTGACTTGAATAACCCCATTACTAGTATCAGTACTATATAATTGTAATGATAAATCATATGAATATTGAATATCATTACTATACTCATTTATTGCTTTATTTTTATCTAAATAAGCTTTAAATTTATCTAAATTATTTTGTTCTATTTGTGAAGTCATGGAAGATACCAAATTACCTAATATATTATCTGAATATATTTTATCTAAACCATGTTCTTTTTTATTATTATTTTTTCCAGACATAACATCCATCATTGCAGTCATATCAACGGTTGCTTGTTCAATTGTTATTGGATATGAGGATAACGTATCTTCTTCAACCTTACTAATATAATTTCTAACCCCACTAGATAACGATAAAATAAGGGCAATACCAATAATACCAATACTACCAGCAAAAGCTGTTAAAATCGTTCTGCCTTTTTTAGTCATTAAATTATCTAAACTAAGAGATAAAGCTGTTATAAAAGACATAGATGTCTTTTTAGTTTTACGAGTTTTTTTCTTATCTGTTAGTGGGCTATCATCTGCTTTACCATCATAAGCATTAGTATCATCAATAATATTACCATCTTTTAAACTAACAATACGTGTAGAATACTGATTAGCTAATTCTGCATTATGGGTTACCATAATAACTAATTTATCATTAGCTATTTCCTTTAATAAATTCATAATTTGAACACTAGTACCACTGTCTAATGCCCCAGTTGGTTCATCGGCTAATAAAATATCAGGATCATTAATAAGAGCACGAGCAATCGCAATTCTTTGCATTTGTCCACCACTCATTTGACTAGGTTTTTTATACATATGATCCTTTAAGCCAACCTTTTTTAAAACACTAATAGCTCTTTTACGCCTTTCACTTTTAGACACACCAGATAACGTAAGCGCTAATTCAACATTAGCTAAAGCCGTCTGATGAGGAATTAAATTATAACTTTGAAATACAAATCCAACTCTATGATTACGATAAGTATCCCAATCACGATCTTTATATTTCTTAGTTGATACACCATTAATAATTAAATCACCACTAGTATAATGATCTAAACCACCAATAATATTTAACATAGTTGTCTTACCACTACCACTAGCCCCTAAAATAGATACAAACTCACAATCTCTAAATTTTAATGATACTCCTTTTAAAGCTTGCTGTTTAAAATCACCAGTTATATAAGTCTTAGTAATCTTTTTTAACTCTAACATAAGTCCCTCCTTATATATAATACGTTTAAATTTTACCATTAAGCAAAAAAATAGTCAATTTGATGTAATAACACATTTATAGTAACATAAAAAAAAGACCAAGATTATTAAAAATCTCAGTCTAATTTGAATTTATATAATATTTTTATGAGTCACTTAATTTATCACAAAATTTTCTAATATAATTATTTATCCACAATTCTATAAATTAATGTAGAACGCCTTTACAGACTATTTGTTCTCCTTTTCACGTATAGCAGCTTGAGCTGCAGCAAGACGAGCAATTGGCACTCTAAACGGTGAACATGACACATAATCTAATCCTACTCTATGGCAGAATTCAATACTACTTGGTTCTCCACCATGTTCTCCACAAATCCCCATATGAATATCCGGACGAGTTTTACGACCTAATTCAGCTGCCATAGCTACTAACTTACCAACTCCGTTTTGATCTAATTTAGCAAATGGATCATTTTCAAAAATACCTCTAGCATAATATTCATTCAAGAATTTAGAAGCATCATCTCTAGAGAAACCAAATGTCATTTGTGTTAAATCATTTGTACCAAATGAGAAAAATTCTGCTTCACGGGCAATTTCATCAGCTGTTAAGGCAGCTCGTGGAATTTCAATCATTGTTCCAACATGATATGTTAATTTAACACCAGCTTCTTTAATAATTGCATCAGCAACTTCACATACAATCTTTTTAACATATTTAAGTTCATTAACATCTCCAACTAATGGGATCATAATTTCTGGTGTAACATTCATACCTTTTTTATTAACATTAATAGCAGCTTCTATTACAGCTCTAGTTTGCATTTTAGCAATTTCTGGATATGTAATAGCTAATCTACATCCACGATGTCCCATCATTGGATTAAATTCTTTTAATGAATCAACACGATTTTTTAATGCTTCGAAAGTCATGCCTAAACTATCAGCTAATGGTTTAATTTCTTCATCAGTATGAGGTAAAAATTCATGTAGTGGTGGATCTAAATAACGAATAACAACTGGATCTCCTTCCATAGCTTCAAATAATCCTTCAAAGTCTTTTCTTTGATATGGTAATATTTTTTCTAAAGCCTCTTCACGCATTTCTACTGAATCAGCAGCAATCATTCTTCTAAAATTAAAGATTCGCTCTTCTTCAAAGAACATATGCTCTGTACGACAAAGACCAATTCCTTCTGCTCCAAACTTACGAGCTTGAATAGCATCTTTTGGTGTATCTGCATTTGTTCTAATTTTTAATTTACGAACACTATCAGCCCACTCCATGAAAGTTTCAAAATTGCCACTTATTTCAGGATCAACTGTCTTTATTTGTTCACCATACACATTACCAGTTGAACCATCTAAACTCATCCAATCCCCTTCATGATAAACTTGTCCATCTTTAGTGGTAACTGTTTTAGCTTCTTCATCAATAACAAGTTCTCCACAACCAGATACACAACAAGTACCCATACCACGTGCTACAACTGCAGCATGACTAGTCATTCCACCACGAATAGTTAAGATTCCATGGGCAATATTCATTCCTTCAATATCTTCTGGACTAGTTTCAAGTCGAACAAGTAATAAATCTTGTTCCCCAGCTTCATGTGCTTTCATAACATCTTCAGCTGTAAAATATATTTTTCCAGTAGCTGCCCCTGGAGAAGCAGCAAGTCCTTTAGCTACTACTTTTGCTTGACTTAAACTAGTTTGATCAAAATTAGGATGTAATAATTGATCTAATTGTTTTGGTTCAACTTTAAGTAATGCTTCTTCTTTAGTAATCATTCCCTCATTTACTAAATCAACAGCAATTTTTAAAGCAGCTTGAGCTGTTCTCTTACCATTTCTTGTTTGTAACATAAATAATTTCCCGTTTTCAATAGTAAATTCCATATCTTGCATATCTTTATAATGATCTTCCAATATACCACAAATACGAACAAATTCATTATAGCAATCTGGCATAACATCCTTTAAAGTTTCAATAGTTTGAGGAGTACGAATACCAGCAACAACATCTTCACCTTGAGCATTAATTAAATATTCGCCATATAATTTTTTCTCACCAGTAGCAGGATTTCTAGTAAATGCTACACCCGTTCCTGATTTATCACCACTATTACCATAAACCATTTCTTGTACATTTACAGCCGTTCCCCAACTAGATGGAATATCATTCAGTCTACGATAAGTAATAGCTCGATCATTATTCCAACTTCTAAATACGGCCTTCACAGCTTCCATTAGTTGTTCTCTTGGGTCTTGTGGGAAATCAACACCAGCATGATTTTTATATTCAGCTTTATAAATTTCTACTACTTCCATTAAATCTTCAGCTGTAAGCTCCGTATCGTATTGAACTCCTTTTTCTTCTTTGATAACATCAAATTTACGTTCAAAAGAACTTTTAGGAAATCCCATTACAACATCAGCAAACATTTGAATAAATCTTCTATAACTGTCATATACAAAACGAGCATTATTGGTTACTTTAGCAAATCCTTTAGCCACTTCATCATTCAAACCTAAATTTAATACTGTATCCATCATACCAGGCATAGAAGCACGAGCTCCACTTCGAACAGATACTAACAATGGATTTTCACTATCACCAAATGTTTTTCCTGTTTCTTTTTCTAAATCAATTAAATGGTTTAAAATTTCTTCTTTAATTTCATATGAAATATCTTCACCATCATCATAATACTTAATACATGCTTCAGTAGTAACAGTAAAACCTCTTGGTACAGGTAAACCAATACCTGTCATCTCAGCTAAGTTAGCACCTTTACCACCTAATAAATTACGCATATCTTTGTTACCTTCTCTAAAGTCATAAACATATTTTGTCATAATAACCACACATTCCTTTCACTTTGTTAAAAGTACATATAGTGATGAAAATAATTATTTTTCAGACTATCATCCTTTAAATCACATATATAATTATAACATTTATCAATACTTATGAGCAATATAAAAATGTAAAAATTAACTTTTTACAATCTCATTTACACATCTTATAATTATCATTCATTTTTCTATCGCACGTGGATGCGTGTTTAAGTAAACACTTCGTAATCGATCATTCGTTATATGAGTATAAATAGTCGTAGTGCTTAAAGACTCATGACCTAATAATTCTTGCACACTCCTTAAATCTGCTCCACTATTAAGTAAATGTGTAGCAAAAGTATGCCTTAAAGTATGAGGCGATATATGCATTTTGATACTAGTCTTAGTTACTAATTCATTTATTATACTTCTAATTTGACGATCATTTAACTGATTACCATGTTTATTTAAAAATAAATAATTATTGTTTTTTTTTAACAAATAAGGTCTGCCGTCCTGCAAATATTTTTTTAATTTTACTAAACATATATCACCAAAAAGAACAATACGTTCTTTTTGACCTTTACCTATAATTTTAATTTGCTTATCATTCATATTAATATCACATAATTTTATATTAATAAGTTCTCCAACCCTAATACCTGTCGAATATAAAAGCTCTAGAATTAAACTATCTCTTATTCCAATAACACTATTATCATCAGCTACTTTTAATAAGGATTCTATTTCCGTATAATGCAAAAATTTGGGCAATTTTTGTTCTTTTTTAGGGTTTGATACTAATGTCATAGGATTAATATCAATAATTTTTTGTCTTACTAAATATTTAAAAAAGCTTCGAAGCGCACTAATATGATTACAAATAGACGAGCTAGCATAATTTAGACCATATAAATAATTTATATAGTCTCTTATAATAGAATAATTTATTATATGGAAATCAGTAATATTATTATTTGTCAAATATTTAATAAATAAATCTATTTTTTTTTCATAATTTGATATAGTATGTTTTGAATAATTTTTTTGTACTGATATATATTTAATAAAATCATTTAATTGTCTTCTCATATGCACCTATTTTCTTTTCATTTAAATTTTTAATCTTCTTTTGATAATGCAACTCTTTGAAATATTCTATAAAAAGTTTGTTAAAATTCTTATTATTATAATTTAATACACAAATTTGTGGATAATGTTTTTTTAAATTATTTTTAATTTTATAGCTAATCCTATTTCCTAATAATAATACTGGTATTTGATATTCTTTCATTACTTGTAACATTGGTAAATATGAAGAGTTTTCAGCCCCTATGCCACCTATTAACAAAGTAATATTATTTTTATTATCTAAATTATCAAATTTAATTTTATCATTTGTAACTAAATCATTGGGAAAAGCTTCTGTTAATACTTCAAAGAGAGGAAAATTAGTATCGCTAATAAAATCTTTTAAATCATTTAAATAAACGAACTCTTCTGTATCTAAAACATCATCAAACTTAGATATTATAATCTCATCTTTTAATCCACAGTCATACATTGATTTTAATTCATTCTCTGTTAAAAATTCCTCCATCTCATGACGATCATAATTTAAAGTATTTTTTTCCGTTAGAATATTCTTATATTCTTGATATAAAGATTTTAAACTGCTAACATCGTTGTTTATTTTACTATATACATTATAAGAATTTAAAACATTTCTCATAAATTGATAATATTTACCTTGTTCATATAATTCTGATAACATCTTCCCAATATAATAATTTCTATCATTCTTAAATAATATAAGTTTTAAATAATATCTAGGTATAAGACAATTATTAATATGCAACAAATTAATAAATAAATCATTATTAGCTATTATCTGTTGAAAAGCATATGCATGTTTTTTAAATAATATTGCCTTTTCAATAGTAGTATGTTTTATTACATCATATATAAATAACCTAATATTATGGTCTTTGGTCATTCCTTTAATTGAATATAAATTAAATGTATCTTTATTCTTATTAACCATATCTAGACTATCTATATAATTAACAGTAAAAGCATCAATATATTCCAAAGAACCTTCAAATAAAATTTGATTATTATTTAAACTAATATTGCTACTATTTACTAAATAAGCCATTATATCACCTATGTTGATTGTAACATATACTAACAAAAAAGACAATTAATCATTGTCTTAATTAGCATTAAACTTCTTGAATAGTTATTATAATCATTGGGTTAGAACCAGTTTGTTGATAAAAATATTTTCCTAATCGCTCTCTGGTACTTAATTTAATTTTATTAAAGTCTATATAATTAGGTGTTATATTTGATTCTATAACTTCTAAAGCTTTACCTTGTGCTTCCTTAATTAAATCAATATTATCTCTAACATATATAAAACCACGAGTGACAATTTCTGGTCCAGCCAAAATTTGATGTTTTTGTTTATCAATCGTAACAGCAACAATTACAATACCATTATTTCCTAATAATTCGCGATCTTTTAATACCAAGTCTCCCACATCACCAGCTTGTTTACCATCAATTAACATCTCATCAGTTTTAACAATATCTTGTATATCTTCATATTTACCATCAATAATAGTTACAACTTGACCATTTAATTTAAGAAAAATATTATCATCAAACATTCCCAAACGTCTTGCTAAATTAGCATTCTCTACTTGATGACGATATTCTCCCATAACAGGAAAATAATATTTAGGATTCGTCATGTTCAACATTAACATCAAATCTTCACTAGAGGCATGTGGTGAACGATATTGTTTTTTAGGCAATAATACTAAATTGCACCCTATTTTAGCAATATTATCAAATATCTCTGTTGAAGTTACTTCAATGCTATCATAAATAGGAGCAGCAAAAACAACAGTATCATTCTCTGTTAGAGTAATAAATTTATCAAAACCACGTATTACTCTTTTCATATTAGCATAAGGGTGCTCCCTTTCATGAGACATTAGTACAATAATTCCTGGATCATTAACATGGTGAATAGCTTTAATACGATTTTTATCAAAAGATACATACCCCATATCAATAGCTTTTACTATAATGGTATATAAACGTTTACCAACAATAACAACATTCCTATTTGTTTTACTAACCTCTTCAAAAATTTCTTGAATTCTAAATATTTGAGCTTCCATAATATTAAAGATAATTCGTTGATCATTCTTTTGAATAGTTTCCCTTATAATATCACAAGCTCTATGATTTGGAGATGTATAACCTTTCTTAGGTGCATAAATAGACTCACTAAGCAAACATAATACACCCTGCTTCCCAACATAAGCAATTTTACCGATATCAGCTTTAAAAGTGCCCATCATAGTAGGATCAAAAACAAAATTACCTGTAAATAAGATTGTACCATCTGGGGTATATAATGCATACATTACTGAATCAGGTATTGAATGGGAAACTCTAATGGGGAAAACACTATTTTTACCAAATACAACTTTTTTATGAATTTTTAATTCGTGAAGATGAGCATTAGTAAGATTTTCCTCCTCTAAATCTTGTTTTATTATTTCTAAAGTAAATTTAGTAGCATAAATTTCTAAATTAGGTATATCACGCAATATATCAGGAATTGCACCTATCTGCTCATCATGTCCATGAGTAACAAATAATCCTACAATTTTATCTTTATTTTCAATTAAATAATCATAATTAGGTAATATATAATCGATACCTAATGAACGGTCATCAGCATATTTTAGCCCTGCTTCAAAGACAAAAATATCATTATCTACCTCAACAACGTACATATTTTTGCCAACCTCATTTAACCCACCTAGACCAAATATTCTAATTTTACTCATATTACTCCTTTCTATAAATTAAAAAACCTCAACCATTATAACAAAAAATAATAAAAAAAACAATTTTATTTGAGGATTACTTATTTCTGTGAATAAATAATGTGATAGTAGCTGAAATAATGAAAATTATACCTATCCCCATAAAAAATAAACTTTTAAAACCACAACCATCAGCTGTACACTCCGTAACTTGTTTAAAAGAATAAAAACTAATACCAAAAATAATAATGCCTATAAAAGCCAATACGTATAGTGGCGTTTTCTTACTATGAATAGTTTTTGTATTAACTTTACTCTTAATTTCCTCTAATTTTTTTTCTTGTTGGGCAGTAATTTTCATGTGACATACTGGACAACTCAAACTATTCATTGGTACTTTAGTTCCACAATTAATACATCGAATTTTTATCACGTTACATCCTCCAAACTATAATTATTATATCATGAAAATAGACATATTTTAACTTTTTAACCATAATATTGCTTTAACTCACTTATATTTATTTCATAATGAATTGATTAATCCTGATAAAAAATTATTTATCTTTTATATGTAAAAAGCAAGTATTATTATTGTAAAGTATACTTGCATCTATATTAATATTATTTATCATTTTTTCTATAGCTAATAGAAATACCATCACCATATGTATAAAAAACAGTTTCATATTCATCATTTGTCTTTAAAAAATCAATATATTTTTTTATTTTTTTTACTAACTGTTTAGTATTACGATTCCGTATCTTACTAGGATCTGCTACTAAACCATGAAAAGATAAATTATCACTCACTATTATGCCATTATCCTTTAAATTATTTTTATACTTTTCAAAGAATTTAATATATTGACCCTTAGCTGCATCAATAAAAATCAAATCAAATTGACCTTCAATATCTATATCTAAAGCATCACCATTAATAATTTCAATTCTATTATTTAAATTAAAATTGTTAATATTATTTATTGCTTGCATATATCTATCCTCATCTTTTTCAATTGTTGTTACATAAATATCATCAGATATACTTGCAAATCTAATAGCAGAATAACCAATAGCGCTTCCTATTTCTAATATATGCTTTATATGATGTTCTTTTATAAATCTTAATAAAAATGATATACCTTCATCTTGCATAATAGGGATATGTTTTGTTAGAGCTTCTTGCTTTAAATTCTCAATATTATTCACACCAATTATCCTCACTAATCAATTGATTCTTTTTAGCTAAATTTTCAGCATCAGTTACAGCAAAATAGATTTTCTTATTACAATCAGCTACAAAATAATAATAATTGCTAGCTGTTGGATTTAATACAGCTTCTAATGACTCTATACTCACACTAGATATAGGTCCTACTGGAAGTCCTTTAACACAATTACTTCTAGTATTATAGCCATTACATACATTTAAATCATCTGTAGTAAGTAAATTTATATGACCATCATCACCAACAAATTCTTTTTGTACGGCATAATAAGTAGTTACATCACTTCCTAAAGTCATATTACTATTTAATCGATTATAAAAGATTCCAGCCACTACTTTACGATCCTCCAAAGTAGCTGCTTCTAATTCTACAATAGACGCTAATGTTAATAATTCATGTATTGTATAAGTAGAACTCTGTATTTGTTCTTTATAAGGTTCTAACTTACTTTCAGTATGATCTAGTATAACCGTTAAAATATCTTGGATACTATCATCTTCTTTTATATAATATGTATCTGGATATAAATATCCCTCTAAAGCATAAAATAATTCTTGATTCTTAATATCATCTGTTAAAAACCAATATTTATTTATCATTTCATCTAAGAAATTGGAATCATTGATTACGTTATATATTTCATCTTCTTTATAATCAGTATTATCAACAATCTTTTTAACTATAAATTTAATATTTTTACCTTCAACAATAGTAATTTTTTTATCACTTAAATTTTGAGCATTATCTTTATTACCTAAATTATCGATAATTTTTTTTACTCCCATATTTTGACTTAAATGATATGTACCAGCCACTAATTCACTAGTTGGAGCATTTAGTTTTAAATATATCTTATAGCCTAATTCTGATTTAATTAATTTATTATCATATAAAAGCTTAGATAAAGAATAGTAAGTACTACCATCTTCAACTGTGATAGCAACTATTTCATCATTATTATTTACTTTTCTTAAACTATTATAATACCATCCAACACTACCCAGAATACCTATTATAGAAATAACTATAATTAATGCTACTGCAACGCGCCCTTTTCTAATTCTTCGCATACTACAACAAAAAAGAGCATTTTCACTCTTCTGTACCATTACCTTTCCCATGAATTTCATTTTGTAATTCTTCTAAAATAGTTTCAATAATCTTCCATTCTTTATCTGTTTCAATAGGTAATAACTTAGTTTCATCATCTTCTGGATTATAAATTGATGCATAGACCTTTGTATTTCCCTCTTCATCTAATGTATTATCGGTATATACTATATAATTTTTCTTAGTCTCATCTGATTCAAAAGTAAATAAAACCTCACATTCTACTTCTTTTCCCTCATCACTAATAACTTTAAAAGTCATTTTTTCTTCCATTTATTTCATCTCCCTTTCTTTATCCAAATATGTTTGTAAAATAATATTAGCTGACAATGCATCTATTTTTTTCTTTCTCTTTTTTCTTGATAAATCAGCTTCTATCATATAATTAGTAGCTTCAACAGTTGATAAACGTTCATCTTGCATTACTACTTCTATATTAAAATGTTGTTTTACTAAATCTCTAAATTTTAAAGTTGTTTGTGCCCTATCACCAATACTATTATTCATATTTTTAGGTAATCCTAGTATAATTTTACCAATATCATATTGAGTAATGATTTCTGTCAAAGATGTAATTAAACTATCATATTCATTTTCCTTAAAACGAATTGTTTTATAAGTAGTAGCTATCGTATGAGTTATATCGCTTATTGCAATCCCTAAAGTTTTCGTTCCTAAATCTAAGCCCAAATATCGCATTTATTTTAAAAATTTTTTTACTAAAACTTCTAATATTTTAGTACGATCAAACTTCATAATTTTATTTCTAGCTTCTTTGTGACTAGAAATATAACCAGGATCTCCACTCATTAAATAACCAACTATCTGATTAATAGCATTATACCCTCTTTCCTCTAAAATTTCTGATACCTCTTGTATAGTTTGCGAAATAAATTCATCCTGAAACTCAGATGTTTCATATACTTTTGTTTCACTACTCATATCATCACCTCTTCTATGAATATACTTATATTTTAACATACTATTAATATTTTGTAAATGTTTCTTATGGTAATCACTAAAAAAGAAAATAATTTATTAATTCATCAATAGTAATTATCAATATATTCAAATTTTTTAGGAATAGGATTGAGATTATTAGCTATTTCTTTTACCTTATTATCATTATTTATTATAAAAAATATATTTCTATAATATTCATTTTATACAACGATATCATGATAATATTTATGTTTAACAATAATAATAATATATATATTACTAATCTACAATTTTTGTTTTTATCTTAAAATATATAAACAAAAATAAGTAAGTTATTATAGATAGTGCAAAAGTTACTTTTATAATATTGTTACTTTCTAAAAAGATTGTATAAGATAAAATTGGTAAAAACATAGTCACTATTCCCTCAATAAATCGTTCAAATGTAACATAGGATGTTTGCATTTTTTCTTTAGCATTTTCATATATTGCAATATGATCATACATTTCATATGAAGAACTTCCAAAACCTAATAATATATAAACGAGTGGTAATAAATAAATTAAATAACTATTACTAAATAGAAGTAAAATTGTAAAAGCAATGATAAAAATTATAGACATTGGTAAAATTACTTTTTCCCATTTTCTTTCTTTAGATTTATTTCCCCAAAATTTACTTGAAAATGCATCTGATAAGTTCAATATAATATTTAGAATACTATAATACATATAACCAATTTTCAAATATCTTAATAAAAAAATATTCAAATACATAGTTCCTATACCATAAGCAAATCTATTCAAACCACACGTTACTAACACTTTTCTAAATTTTTTATCCCTTGCAGGAATTAGAACATTATCCTTTATTTTTATTTTTTCTTGTACAATTTCAGGTTTATAAGTAAAAATTCTTAAAGTTATATCTATAAACGCAATAATAAATACTATTAAAAATAAAAACATAAAACCATATAATTCATACCCAGATGCAGTGAATTTATCAAGAATCACACCCATAATTAAACTAAAGATTAATACAACCGTATTCTTTAATATATTTCTTGTTGTAGCAAAAGTCGTTCTATCTTCTTTCTTAATTAAAGTCATACGCCAATTAACAAATGTTATATAACCAATTTCTCCTGTTATTGCATAAATTGTAGCAAATATAAAAAATAGTATTGTTCTTATAGATAAATCTTTTGAAATAAAAGGTATAAATGCAAAACACACGGATGAAATTCTATATATAGAGTAATTAATTAATATTACTTTTTTTATCTTGTCCTATTTTTGAAAATAATGTAGCTGCAAAAATTTGAATAACATTTGTCATGGTATCTAGCAAGGCATATATTCCTATAGCAAAATCAGTTAATCCTAAATAAATTGCAAATGCAGATATAAAAGAATTACTTGCTATTTTATTATTTGCAGTATCTAGTATTGATGATGTTAAATATTTTTTATACTCTTTTTTATAGTCCATTTTACTACTCCTTAAAAATCAGTTTTTAAATTTATGGTACTAAAATTAAATAGGGGGGGTTATTCTTTTATATCAATATTCGAAAAAGTTCGAATAGAAACGTCACTGGTGCCTTAAACAGATGACATTGAGGAAGAAGTACTACAACTTTTAACAAATTCTTCAAATATTTTTTTCATACTTTCTTCGTTTTTAATTAATTCTGGATGCCATTTAATTCCAACAATAAATTTTTTATCAGGCATTTCTATTGCTTCAACAGAATTATCTAGTGGACAAATGGCACTAATAGTATAATTCTTTACAGAATCCTTTTTTGCTATCATTTGATGAATACTATTAACAAAAATCTTTTCAGTTCCAATAATATTAAATAATTTAGAATTTTTATTTATTACAATTTCATGAACATTTTTTATTCCATATTTATTATGAATATTGGAATTATCTTCATATAAATTTCCACCTAGTGCCTCTACCATATTGTTAAATCCACAACATATTCCTAATAATGGTTTATTATTTTTTATACAAATTTTAACAATTTCTTTTTCGTAAGAATTACTAACAAGTCCACCTTGTAATACAACTCCATCTACTAAAGAAACAATATCTTTTAAATTATTTATATCTTTCTCACTTAAACTATCATCATTAAATCCACTTTTTTTATATTTACAATCTTGTGGTATAATTCCAATACATAATGCTCCAAAAACATTTAAGTTTTCTTTTATTTCATTATTAATTTCTATATAGCTCCATTGATTTGTAGTATTATCGGGTTTCCCAACAATTCCTATAATTATTTTCTTCATTAAATTATCCATAAAAAATCTCCAAATTCTTACAATAAGTATAGCATAAATTTGAACATATTAAAACTCGGACTAGTACAGTTCGAGTTTGGTATCAATCTAGTGCAAATGACGTAGTAATATACAACTTTTACTTTAAAGTTTTATTTTGTTTAGTCCTTCTTATTATGCAATTATTTAACGCATCGATAATAAATTCCGATTCATAAATATTTTCCAGCTGCACCATTGGTATTCCTAATCGGTTTACTTCTTTAATTACTTGATCTATTCCATAATAAATTAATAGCATTGATTTCTCCGTATCTTTAAGAGGAGTAACTCCAAGTGATATACCTATTTTAAATGGTTCTTCAATTTTACCATTAAACTTTAATAATTCTGTTAGCAAATCATTACATCTATTGCAGTATAATGGTTTCTTATTTTCATCTAAAGTATATTCATTTTTATCAAATACTACTGTGTTAATATGAGCAGCAAAAGCAAAATTATTTCCATAAGCATATAGCCCCACACAACATTGTAAATTTTCAACGTATAATAATGGTTTATCTTTAGTGGAGATTCTCCATTCATGCATTGGTACATGTTGTATTTTTTCAATGTCTATTTGTTCAACATCAAAATTCCAAATTTTTAAGGATCTTTCAATTAAATTTTTATCCAATTCCATTTTTTCACTGCCTTTACCTAACTAATATTTCGTTCTGACGGAATATTTAACCCCATAGGTATTTTGACAACATATCAAAATAACCTAAGAAGTTATCTTTTTATATTAAGTTTGAAAAAGTGCGAACAGGAACGTCCATTGGTGCGAGTATCGTAGATGTCTACAACTCTTTCATATTTCGAAATGATATAAACATCACTCACACTTAAATTATATCATCATTTTATCTATTTGTTACATTTATTTTAATTTTAATATAAAATTATTCCAATTATCAGCGACAATATCAAAAGTATCTATCTCATGATTATAAATAATTATTCTATTTGTTTCTCTTTCAAAACATAAAGTATCACCAAATTCTAATTCTGCAAATGGGACAAGTTTATCTTTTAATTCAGAATCAAAACTTTGAAATTTTAAAATATAAGTTTTGCTATTAGGATCCATAGAATAGAAGTATCGTACTAATTTTTCGGTTCCATTTGATAGTCCTAAAATATTTTTTTCAGGTTTTAACATAGAATTATTTAATAAATATTTCTTATAATCTTCTACAAAGGTGTAATTAATTTCTTTTTCAACGTTGCTGATATATTGTAATATTTCAGAGTCTAATTTTTCTATTTTGTTATCAATAATTTTTAAAAAATTTCCCACTTCTTCGTTTGATACTTTTAATTCCTTTAATTTAGCTTGATCTTTATTAGATAGTGCTTCTTTTATTTGTTTATTCCTATTATTTTCCATTCTCTTTTTCTCCTTTATATAGTATAATTATCATTGTTTTTTTATTTTTAACAAATTACATCATTCTTTTTCCAGTGTGTTCAATATTTTCAATAGTTTTTGTTTCTTTTGGACTGTCATCAAACAAACTATCATCAATGCCAATCTCTCTCATTCTTCTTTTATAAATCATTTCCCGAAAGTTTTGTTCTATAATTTGCTGTCTTTCAGGCTCCAATTCATCATATTTATATTTTTCTTTTACCATTGCCAATTCTTGATCTTCTTTTGTTTTGTTTTCATGAATAGAAGCATTAGTCTGTACATGCTCTTGTTTATATTGATTATCTTTATTTCGACGAAGAAGAACCATAGACATAAGGCTATCTAATCTTTTTTCTTGTTTGTCAAACTTACTTGTTACATAAGATGTTCCTTTTTGCTTTTTTCTTTCTTCAAATGCGACCTTTTCCTGCATATTCTTTATTTTATCATTCTTTAAAATTTCAATAATGGAGTCAATATTTGTTGCTTGCCCTTTTAGACCATTTATATATTTTATTGTTTGAAAATCAATATCTAATTCATTTTGCTTAAATATCTTTGCTGTTAAATACTTTGTCATACCATCCACATCATTTGTAATTAAACTATCTTCATTAATATACTTTAAACCATTTTTTCCATAAATAGATTTTAAAATATTTAACTCTTCTCTACCAAAAAAGTTTCTTTTTGTTGGGGATATTCTTTCCATAGCACTAGCAAACGTTTCTAGTCTATATTTGCGCATTTCTAATTTTTGCTTGACTTGTTCTGAGATATTTTCAGTTCTTAATAAATCAATATCCTCTGCATCATGCAAAATATCTGAACCAATTCTCACGCGATATAATGTATAGTTATTAGCAGGAACAATATCTGCTATCCATTCATCACCTTGAAAACCATTATTATAATGACCTTTTAATTGGTCTAAAATAAAAGGTTTTCTTATATCTAATCCATTTGTATTAATTTGGTATATTACAGCAACAGATGGTATCATTATTCGTTCACTATAAATTGACAAATTATTATGAATTGGTATCCCATCATGATGTAAATCACCATATGCTGATGTTACCATACTTAAATTATCAGACATATAAACACCATACTCATTTCCATCAATAACAGTTTTTCTGCCATATTTGTCAATAATCGGAGCATAGTTAACTCTTAAGTCAATACCAGAAAATTCAAAGTCTTGTAAATTATTATAATCAACTTTTAATCCTCTATATAATATACTTGGCTTGTGCTCCATTTTACACACCTCATATCTTCTATTCAATTATATCATTAATTTTGATAATGTACTATATTTTCAAATCAAAGTCATCTTTTTCTTTACTATTATCGTGTTCTTTCGAATAAATATAATCTTCTCTAATGTCTTCTATTGTTTCATCACTAAATATTCCATGCTCATATAATTCTTTTGAAAAATGCATATAATCTTCTCGATCTTTTTCTTTACCAAATATTCTTTTCTTGATAAAACTAACTAATCTATCAAATAAATTCTCAAAATAATTGATAGTTCTTTTTAATTTAGAGTTATCTTCTTTAAGGTCATCAATTTAATCTTTTTGTTTATCAGCCTTTGTCTCTACCTTTTTGTTTAGTTTTTAAAACATTATTTAAAACATACTTCTTATTAAAACTAGCAATGCATAATGCTCTCATTTTATCTTGTAATTCGATTAACTTTATTTTAGTAAATACATATAATTTACCCACTTGTTTAGACATACCATTTTTACTTTTATATTTTATAAGAACTCCTACAATATGTATATGTGGACTAGTTTCATCATAATGAATAATTGCACTAGCAATTTTAAAATCAGGTATTAAAATTGCTAAATCTTTAACTTGTTCTTTATAAGCATTAAACATTTTATGTTTGAACTTATCATCTTTAGTATCCCAATATTTTTTATCTCCAAGTTCAATAATTATCTCACAAGCTAAATCATTTTTAGAATTATCACTAATCTTTTTAAAGTAGTCATTTATTTTTCTATCATCTCTTGTTTGTTTAGAATTATATTCAAGTCTTGCTTCTTCAAATTCTTCTTTATATAAATTCTTAACATCATCATAAAGAGAAGTTGTTCCACTAACATTAGTTTTTGCTCTTGCTCATAATACATTTTTTCTATTTTTATCACTACCTAAATGTAGTGAATGAGCAAGTTCAGTCATATATAAATCACATCCTTTCTTTAAGCCTATTTTGTTTATGACAAAATATTTAACCCCCTAGGTATTTTAACAAATATATCAAAATAACCTAAGAGGCTATCTTTTTATATAAATATTCGAAAAAGTTCGAATAGAAACATCACTGGTGCCCTAAAGGAAGGATTATGACAACTTTTATATGTTCTTTTCTAATATTTCTTTGTATTTTTTGTCTAGACAATCTACAATAAAGTTATCTTTTAAAATTTGTTTAATGAAACCTTTATCGGCAGTGTTAATAATTTTATTAACAATAGCTTCTTGATTAACTTGCTTAATGCTACTTATATATTCCCCTAAATACCAAATATTTTTATAATTGATAAAAAAATCATCTAATAAACTATAGTCATAACCCCTACAATCGTAATTCATACCTAAACGCCATATATTTTCTAAAGCATTATCATAAATTTTAGCAACATTTACTAAATTATTAAAATTTTTTTGGTTAATTTTGGGAATATATGGTACAAAAATATAAGAGGTTATTAATAACATTAATTCTAAATCACTCATATCTTTTGCAATATTAATATATGTTTTATTATTAATTAACAATTTAAATATTCTTTCATATTCGTTTTCATTATCAACTATTAAATCTTCTATACTTTTATCTTTATTTTCTATAGATAATAATAAATTAGTTATATCTTTATTATATTTCTTTCCAGCTTTAGAATTTAAAAATATTTTTATTTCTTCAATCAGAATATCTTTATTAATTAACTTATTTATAAATTTATAAACACTTTTAACAAAATAATTACTTTTTAATATTACTGAAAAATTCAATTCTTTATTATCTAAATGAATAAATATTTCTCCTGATTTTTCTAAATTATATTTTGTATTTCTATTTAATCTAATTTCATATATATTTTCGTCATAAAAAATTTTAAGAGTAGAGTTTATTTTTAATTCATCAGCTGTTCTAATTATTATTGTATCTTTTTCAATTTTATATTCAAAATTAATTTTGTTATTATCAATTGATAAATTTATATCTTTAAACATTTTTACACATCATTTCTAAAACTTCTTTTTTCATATTAAAATTGTCTATGACAATTTGCAAGTGTGTTTTTTATATTGACCAATATATCAATTTCACATCCATAAATATTTTACCATAAATTTAAACATTTAAAAACTCAGACTATAAAAGTCCGAGTTTCCTATCAATCTGGTGCGAGTGAAGGGACTTGAACCCCCATGCCTTTCGGCGCTAGATCCTAAGTCTAGTGCGTCTGCCAATTTCGCCACACTCGCAATGGTGGATCTTGCAGGACTCGAACCTGCGACCGCCCGGTTATGAGCCGGATGCTCTAACCAACTGAGCTAAAGATCCATTCACTTTACATTTGCAAGTATACCATATTAAATAAAATAATGCAATAGGAACATTAAAATTTCATAAAATAGGTACATCAATTTCATTATTTTTTAGTATTAACTATAACAAAATAGATTGAATAGAAGTATTGATAAACCATGCTTCTATTCAATCTAAAAATATAGTAACTCAGATTTAAAAAAATATTGTTTTTATTATCATATACATTCTATGAAGTCCAACGTCCAACAATGTCTGCATTACTACTATATGGTTCTGGATTTGGCAGTGGCATTTTAACAATCATTGGTATTGGAAAAGCTTTTCCAAAGGCAACACAAGTACCTGGTTGTAAACTTTTTTGCTTTTCCATTATTTCAGCACTCATATTTGGTAACATTTTTTTCATGTAATCCAAATCTCTTGGATGGGTCATTTTAAATATCAAAAAATTACTACATTGAGATATAACTGTTTCTGATAATTCAACTGGTCGTTGTGAAATCAAATTCAATATCAATCCAAATTTTCTTCCTTCTTTAGCAACCCTCTCAAATATATTATATCCGAGTAAGAAATTATCACTATCATTTTGAACATAACGGTGTGATTCCTCTAATACAATATGAAACGGGATAGATGCTCTTTCATTTAAGCGTTTAGTAAAATCAAAGAAAATTTTAGCAAATATTTTAGTAATTGTTTTGGCAATTCGATCATCAGCATCCTCTAAGTTAAAATTAACTATTTGTGCTTTTTGGTTATCTTTTACAACTAAAGTTGCAACATATTGTTCTAAAGTAATATATTGAGGATAATCAAAAAAATCAGCACATTCTCCTATTGCTAATGAATGAAGTCTAACTTTTAAAGTAATAGCTTCATCATATAGACGTTCATTACGAAGTAATCCTTCAGATATTAAAGTAAACTCTAAAGCTTTCTCCAAATCATCTAAAGTAAAATAATGATCTGGAGTAGGTTCATATTTTTCCAATTCATCATCAATAAATGATGTTATATATTCAGTTATCAAAATACTTTCTGTAAATTGTCCTGATGTGTCAATTAAAAAACACTCTCTAAATTTTCTAACATAGCCAATTCCTTGAACTGGTGCTTCTAGATTAAATTTTTCAGTTGAACAACTAGCTAAAATAGCAAATATATCATTTCTTTTACTAGCTGATGTTTGATTAGTATACATAATATCCATAATTGCTTTAGCAATTAAATGGTTTTTATAACGCTCACTCACATCGCCATCAGTAGCAAATACTCTAACAAGCTTTAACATTCTCTCAATAATAGGTAATTGAGAATGTTTTTCAGCATTTAAAAGTAAAGCAAAATCATCAATTGTAAGTAACCATAATGGAATTCTAAGTAATTCTCCTCCCTCAGATAATTGAGATTTATTTGTTGTATAGAATTTAAAATGATAATTAGGGTTTATTTGATTAATATTCATAAAAGCATTATGATATTCGCCATATGCATCAAAAATCATATAATTAGCTTTATATGGAACAAAATCTTTATTATAAAATAAACTCTGTAAAAAACGAGCGACTCCATATGACTTACCACTACCGGTATTACCAAATATAGCCATATGATTACTACAAATTTCATTAATATCAACCATTATTGGCATATTATCATACAATGGACTTTCTCCCAACATAAAACTATTTTTATTATTAGCATCACCCATTACTAATTTTAATTCTTCTTTGCTTATAATACGAATATTAGCTGATAGTGTTGGTTTTCTTATTACTCCACCTACAAAACGATCTCCTACAATTTCACCTAAAAAACGGATTTTAATCATATCAGCAGAAATATCTTCTACTTCACCTAATATTTTTTTCTTATCATCTTCAAATATAACATGCATATTCATTAAATTCATAGCTACAGGAGTACCCTCTGGAATAGCTACATGTGCTAAATTATCACTAATATACACTATTTTTCCAAACATATTTTCACTTACCCTTCTTAAATCAATTCTTTAATTTTGTCTTGAATATTTTGATCCAAATCTTTTATTATATTATAAACTTGATCTCTTTTTGCATACAATTTTAAACATTCTTCATAATATTTTAATTTATCTATAATATCTTTTAATGTTTTATGAACAGCATTACGACTAACTTTATTATTATCTGCAATCTCCTGTAACGTTAAATTATCAAAGTAATAATCTTCAAAATAGTTTTGCTGTTTGATAGTTAATAAGTTTCCATAATAATCATATAATTCTACCAAATATATCTCATTCATTTTAGTAAACTCCAAAGTCCAATTAACAAAATGATTACTCCAAAAAATAAATATATCCATGTAAAGCCTTTTCTTTTAAAATATTTAGAATTATTATAAGCCATTACAAATAGAATCATAGCTACAATACCATATAAGACAATCACAAATTCAACTACAAAGAAATGAATAATAGCAAAGATACAAAATAATTC
The DNA here is from genome assembly GCA_947595045.1 of uncultured Bacilli bacterium. Taxonomy (GTDB): domain Bacteria; phylum Bacillota_I; class Bacilli_A; order RF39; family UBA660; genus CANQEN01. The sequence goes on from CANQEN010000009.1 coordinate 22,520, forward strand.
CACTAAAACTATTTGACATAAAATTCCTACTGACCCAACTTGGTTATTAATTCTTATTTGACTATTATCTTTCATCCTACATCTCCTTAAATAAGCCATATATATATTTCTCTATATCAAAAACTCGTAAATCTTCTTTTTTCTCCCCAAGTCCTACAAATTTAACTGGGATTCCTACAGCTTCCTTAATAGCTAATACAATACCACCTTTAGCTGTACCGTCTAATTTAGTTAAAACAATACCAGTTATATTAGTGATATTACCAAATTCTTTAGCTTGACTAATGCCATTTTGTCCAGTAGTAGCATCTATTACTAACAATGTCTCATGTGGAGCTCCTGGTATTAGATTGCCAATAACCTTATTCATTTTTTCTAATTCATTCATTAGATTAACTTTATTTTGTAAACGACCTGCTGTATCTATTAAAATAACATCGTATTTTTCAGTTAATGCTTTACTAATACCATCATAAATAACACTAGATGGATCAGCTTGTTCCTTGTAAACAACATCACAGCTAATTCGCTCTCCCCATTCAATTAGCTGTTCAACTGCCCCTGCTCTAAAAGTGTCACCTGCAATTAATAAGACTTTTTTCCCTTCTTGTTTTAATTTATAAGCAATTTTACCAATTGTAGTAGTTTTCCCTACTCCATTAACACCAACAAATAATAAGACTGTTGGTTCATCAGTTTGATAGTTAATTTTATTTACCATAATTTCATTATTAACATATATGATAAACATTTCATCAACGATAACTTCTTTTAAGTCATCGCTATTTTCAATATGTTCCTTTTTGACCCTAGCTTTTAACTTATCAATAAAATCCATAACAGTATTAACACCAATATCTGCCATTATTAATATTTCTTCTAATTCCTCAAAATATTCATTCGATACTTTCTTATACTTTTTATTTAATAAAGTAATCTTCGAAACAAATTCTTTTCTAGTTTTTTCCAAACCTCGATCATAAGAAGCTAACTCCTCTTGTTCTTCTTTATTATTACCCTTTATAATATTTTTAAATTTACTAAATAACCCCATATCTGAACCTCCTTGTATGTTATATATTCATTTTACTATAAAAAAGCAAAAAAAGGAATATTTTTACTCATCAAATTAATCGCAAATTTTTAGACTATCACTTGTATACATAATTACATCGAAATAACAATTTTCAAAACTAGACAAAATATTAAAAAAAAGGTATAATGGGATAGTTGAATTTGAAACTTATTAAAGAAAGGAGAGACTATTTTGAAATTTTTTGAAAGCGAAGACACTAAAGTATTCGCACTAGGTGGTTTAGGAGAAGTAGGAAAAAATATGTATTGCATTATGACAGGTAACGAACTCATTATTACAGATGTAGGTATTACTTTTCCATCTAATGAACTACCTGGAATAGATTATATTATACCCGATTTCACTTTTTTGAAAAAAAATGAACATAAAATTAAAGCTTTATTTATTACTCATGGGCATGAAGATCATATAGGTGGAATACCCTATTTACTTCAAAACGTTAATATTCCAGCTATATATGCACCTAATCAAGCTACAGGCTTAATTAGAAAAAAATTAGAAGATCATAGTATTAAATATAATAATTTATATGTATATACCGAACAAACTAAAGTTAGGTTTAAAACAATGAGTGTTGAATTTTTTAGAACAACTCATTCTATTCCTGATTCCCATGGAATTGTTATTTACACACCTAATGGTACTATTGTCACAACTGGTGACTTTAAATTCGACTTAACCCCTATTGGGCCTATGGCTAACATTCATAAAATGGCTAGAATTGGTTTTAAAGGGGTTACCCTATTATTAAGTGATAGTACTAATGCTTTAAATGCTGGAATGAGTCGTAGTGAATCTAAAGTAGATGAAGCTTTATCAGAAATATTTACTGAACATAAGGGTAGAATTATTATTGCTACTTTTGCTTCTAATATATATAGATTAAAACATATTGTAGATACTTGTAAAAGAAACAAAAGAAAAATAGCTATATTTGGTCGTAGTATGGAAAATAATATTGATATATCATTAAAGGAAGGATATATAAAACACAAAGAAATTTTTATAACACCTGAAGAAGCTAATAAATTAAAACCTAATCAAGTATGTTTATTATGTACTGGATCACAAGGAGAACCCCTAGCTGCTTTATCTAGAATAGCTAATGGCAGTCATAGACAAATTAAATTACAATCTGATGATTTAGTTGTACTTAGCTCATCTGCTATTCCTGGTAATGCTTTAAGTATAGCTAAAACAATTAATAAATTGTATTTACAGGGTGTAAAAGTATGTACTAATACGTCTTTAAGTGATGTCCATACTTCTGGTCATGGTAGTGAAGAAGAATTAAAGTTAATGCTAAGATTAATTAATCCTAAATATTTTATGCCTTTTCACGGAGAATATCGTATGTTGAAAGCTCATGCTGACTTAGCTATTGAATGTGATATACCAAAAGAGAACACCTTTATCTTAGAAAATGGTGATGTCTTATCTATCCGTAAAGGTAAAATTAAAAAAGATGGTAAAGTTATTGCAGGCGATGTATATATTGATGGTTCTAGAATCGGTGAAATTGGTTCAGCTATTATGAGAGATCGCAAAATCATGTCTAGCGATGGTATTGTTGTAGTAATCGTCAATATTGATTCAAGTAAAAATAAATTATTAAGTAATCCTAATATCACATCTAGAGGTTTTGTCCTAATTCAAGAAAATGCTGAATTGCTTAAGGAAATAGAACTACTTAGTAGAAAAACTATTATAAATAAATTAAATAAACAAACTAGCTTCCAAGACATTAAAAGTGAAATCATTACACAATTGTCTACTTATATTCATGAACAAACAGGTAGAAATCCTATTATTGTTCCAGTTATAATGGATATAAAAAAAAGAACTAGTTTAAATTGAACTGTTCATCATTAAGTGGACAAATAAAAAAACGTATTATGAAAAATTAACAAAATGAAATAAACTGATATCGAAAAGATGATATGAACCCCGTTTCTTGGACATAGAAACGGGGTTCATATCATATTTAACATAAATATTACAGTTTTTATCTATTTTTTTGAAGTCAAGATCAAGATCTTATGCTCTTTTTTTTCTATAAATGAAAGTTCTAAGTGAATTAATAATTGTAAACAATGATATTCCAACATCAGCAAATACAGCCATCCACATTGAAGTAACACCAAATGCTCCCAATATTAATACTATGATTTTAACCATTAAAACAAATATAATATTTTGTCTTAAAATACGAATAGTTTTTTTCGCAATTTTAATCATATCAATAATAGTATTAGGATCATCATTCATAAGGACAATATCTGAAGCCTCAATAGCAGCATCTGATCCAATGCCTCCCATCGAAATACCAATATCAGATTCCAAAATAACAGGAGCATCATTTAATCCATCACCAACAAAAATAACTTTTTTAGGACTTCTAGCAATAATTTTTTTAGTTTCATATATCTTATCCTGTGGTAATAATGAACCATGATATTCACTTATTCCCAATCTAGTAGCAATATCTTTAGCTATTTCAGTCTTATCACCCGTTAATATAACAGTTTTGTTAATACCAACATTATTTAAATTATCTACTAAATTATCTAAGTTATCTTTCAATTGATCTGATATTATTATTTTTCCTATATACTTATTGTCTAATATTACATATAAAGTTGTTCTATACTCTAATTTGGGAGGTTCAATATTATATAAAGAAAATATTTTATCATTACCTACTATAACTTCATGATAATCTACTTTAGCCTTAATACCAATACCACTTAATTCTTCTGTATTAGTAATATTACTTTCATCAATCTCTTTATTATAATAGTCTTTTACTACCCTAGCAATAGGATGATTAGAATAAAATTCACAACTAACTACATAATATAAAAACTTATCTTTATCAATATTAGTTTCTATTTTATCTACGGTAAAAATACCTTTAGTAAGAGTGCCTGTTTTATCAAAAATAATTATTCCTGCTTTAGTTAAATCTTCTATATAATTAGACCCTTTCACTAAAGCACCTATTTTAGCACAACTACCTAAACCACTAAAAAAGCTAAGAGGAATTGATATTACTAAGGCGCAAGGACATGATACTACTAGGAAAGATAATGATCTATATATCCAAACGGAAAAAGGTTGATAAAAGATGATTACGGGAATAAAAGTTAATAATATAGCTATAATGACTACAATTGGTGTATAATATCTAGAAAATTTAGTAATAAATTTTTCTGATTTAGTTTTATGGCTACTTGCTTCATTAACTAACTCTAAAATTTTATACATAGTTGATTCTTTATACTCTTTGGTTACTCGTATTTCTAATGTATTATTTAAATTAACACTACCACTTAATACTTCATCATCTTGATATACTTCTTTAGGTAATGACTCCCCTGTTAAACTACGCATATCTAAAGTTGCTATTTGATTAATCATAATACCATCTAAAGGCACTCTTTCTCCCGGTTTTACCAAAACAATATCATTTATTTTTACCTGTTCTGGTTTACAGTCAATCACTTTATCATCATGTTTTATATGAACAAAAACAGGTCTTAAATCCATTAAATTAATAACTGATTGCTTAGATTTAGCAATAGCATAATCTTGTATCTTTTCTCCTACTTCATAAAATAACATCACTGCTATTGCTTCAGGATACTCCCCAATTAAAAAAGCACCAATAGTTGCTATTGCCATTAAAAAATTCTCATCAAATATATCTCCTTTACCAATATTTTTAATAGCTCTAATAATGACTCCACTACCTATAATAGTATATAATCCACTGAAAAAAAGGAACTTAATTATTTGATTAGGTATTGTTATAAAAAAAGACAATATAAGTAGGAAAAAAACTATAATTATCTTAATAATATCACGCATTACTACCTCCTAAAATATATATATCTAATATATTTAATGATATAATTTCATTATAGTTACTTTACTTCGTTTTAATTTTAGATATACTATTTTTATTTATATAAAACTACTTTAATATTATGGAAATATCTAAAAATTTGTTTATAAAAAATAGATAAATTAGATAACTTATCTCTAACTTTTTTAGATATTTCTTTCGTCTTATCTTCTATAGTAACCAATACTAAATTTCTTAAATCAAAAATAATATTAAAATAAAAGAATGAATTAAATAATTAGTTATACTATCACTTATACCAAAATAAAATAAATATTTTAAACAAATACGATCATTTAAATTAAACATTTTATTAATATAATTCAACTATCTAGTCTTAAATAATTTTTTTCATTATAACACTTGTATTATATTCTATAAAAGTAATAACTAAAGAAAATATCAACAAAGATATAAGGATTATGAATAAAAGATACCTATTTATCAATACAATACATCCAATACTATATATGTGCATACAGAACCTATCAAATAACCACAATTAACTAATTTGCGTTATATTATTAAAATAGCTATTAATTCAAATATCCAACCTAAAAAAGAATAGATAACAAAATTAAACAATTATGCCAATATTCTAAAACCATTATTTTTTCTTTAAACCACAATAGTAAATTAAATCTTTAATTCTAAATTCACTAAATGCAACTTTCTTATCGGCTAATGTAATAATCCAACTTTCTTTATATCTAGGTGGTATTATATTTAATGGAAACATGTGTCTTTTTATAGCATTAGTGACTTTCTTATCTTTAAGTTTTGGATAATATAAAATATAATTATCTGCTGCTTCTTTAGCATGAACAAAACCATGTTTTTTAAAAAAAGGTACTTTTTGCTTATATTTAGATAAATATTTGGGATCAATACTTTCTAACTTAGCTGAATATTGCCATGCATAAGGATAAAAATCATGCAATAAGCCAGCAATCGCGCAAACTCGATGATCAGCTTTAAATATAAATGAATAACGGTAAGCTGTAAAAGAAACCAAAACAGAATGTTCCCATACACTCTTATTATGATGAGGAAAATAATGCCTTCTATCAAATTCTTCATCCAATAAAATATCTTTTACTATTGCATACCAAGAATCAAAATAGGGCTTATCTTTTAATGAGGACAATTCCTTTAAAAGTTTCTTTTCCTTAATCATTTCTAGGCTCCTTTGCAGTATACAAATAGTATAGCATAAAAAAATAGATAATGCGACCCAAATTCATAAAAAAAATTATTAATACTATTGAAATACCATTTTTTTTATGATAGAATATTCATGTAGTCGTGATGGAGTAGTACTCAAGAGGCTGAAGAGGCGCCCCTGCTAAGGGTGTAGACCGGGCAACTGGTGCGAGAGTTCAAATCTCTCC
>CANQEN010000010.1 GCA_947595045.1 uncultured Bacilli bacterium
AATCTTACTAAATATTGTATAACTGATGAATTTACCTTATATTTTGCACTTAAACTTGACCATGTTTCTCCTGCTTGCCTTTCTTCATATATCTTTATCTTATCATCATAACTTAATTTACTCATATAAAAACCTCGTTTCTATGTCCAAGAAACGGGGTTCATATCATATAATTATAATTTTTATTTATCAGTTTTTTTCTACTTTTATTAAAATTTAAAAAATATCTAGGATTTCTTATACTATATTTTCTACCGTTTCTTCATTTAACTTAATTCTTTTCTTCATATTCACTAAAAAGAGCGTAGTTGCTCCTTGTATTGTAATTTCAAACTTTCCACAAGCATTCACATTCTCATAATCAAAATTTTTTTAACTCTGCATTTTTTGTTTATATTTTATATCTCTCTATATATAAAGTTTTAAATTCAAGATTGATGAAAAAGTATTCTCTTATTTTTTTCATTCAATACCCCCTTAAACGTTTTTATTATATAATCTTAAATATAAAAATAAAACAAAATTAATAACAAACTTTTCTTTTATTAATCTTGACTTTCCTTCTCTGACATATTTTCAAAACTAATTACATAAATATTATTGATAGGAGAGATGATATGGAAAAAATTTTTTCATTTAAAAAAGAAGTATTATTTAAAAATAATATAGAAGAAATACTAAGTATGGCCTTAGACAAAAATTTAGATATTGAAGGAAATGCAGTAAAAGGATTATTTGTCATTTCAGGTGAATATAGTACTTATAATAATAAAAAAGATAAGTTTGAATTTGAAGTACCATATGTAGATTATTTAGATGAATGTTATGATACTAGTTGTGCTAATGCTGATATCGATGATTTTTACTATGAAGTAGTAGGTAAAAATAAAGTGGCTATTAATATTGATGTTAAAATATCTAAATTAACAGAGATAGAAAAAGAAGAGGAAATAATATTAGATGATTTAGATGATAATATTCGTGAATCTATAGACTTAGATGATATAGAGGAGATAGAGGAGATTAAAGAAGATGATATAGATATGTCAAACAATATTGTCAATAATGTACCTATAAAAGAAGATAGTATTACACCAAATGATGATACATCAATTTTTAATATTGGAACTAATATGAGTGATACATATACTACTTATAAAGTATATATTATAAGAGATGGTGATACTATTGAATCTTTGACTGAAAAATATAACGTATCTAAAGAAATACTAGTTCAATATAATAATTTAAATGACATTAAAATAGGCGATAAAATTATTATTCCTAATGAAGCAAATTAATAATATTTTACATGAATTACAACTAGTACCTACTTGCTACGAAAAGAATGGAAAAACGACTATTATTAAATTAGATGATGATGTCAAAATTGTAGCTAAAAAGCATAAAAATAATATGTATCAATATTTAAATAATCGTAGTTTTAATTATTATCCTGAACTAATATATCAAGGTGATTATGATATAAGTCTATATGAAGAAGAAATACCTATACCAGATGAACAAAAAATACTAGATTTAATTGATTTGATCTCATTATTACATAGTAAAACCACTTACTATGAGTCAATTAATATCGATCATTACCAATCGCTATATGAAGATATAGACGGCAATATTAAATATCTAAAGTTATACTATGACGATATTATGTTACAGGTTGAAAATACTATTTATATGTCCCCTAGTCAATATTATTTAGCTCGTAATATTTCCGTTATTTATAGTTCATTAGATCTATGTCATGATCGATTAGAAAAATGGTATCGTAAAGCTAAAGAGTTAACTAAGCATCGAGTAGTGGTATTACATAATAATTTATCATTAAAACATTTAATTAATAATAAATTAATTAGTTGGGATAAATCAAAGATAGGTATACCTATCTTTGATTTATATAAATTATATAAAACTTACTATGATAAATTTGAGTGGGATGAAATTATAAATCGTTATACGCGAAAATATCCTTTAAAAAACGAAGAACTAGAATTATTTATTTTACTAATTTCTATACCCAATAAAATAGAATTAACTAATAATGAATTCAATTCTGTAAAAAATATAAGTACCGAATTAAATTATATATCACATACCAAACATTTTACACAGGAACTAAAAAAAGATGATGATACTAACTAACACCATCTCACCAAAAAATTCTAAAAATAGAGAAAAAAAAGAAAATGATAAACAAAAATACCAAAAACAAATTAAACCGTGTGATAAATAGAAAACTTATTATTAACTGATAAAAAATCAAAATAGAAAAAACAAAACATAAAATATACCAACAACCTCTACCTCGCCACCAATGCATTTTTATCACCTATGCTATTATATGTAAAGATAAAAAAATAGTTCTACTTACCTTTTCTTTATCATAATATTTATTAGGTGATAACATGAAAATAGGTGATTTAGTTACACGAAACTCACATGATAATGATATTATATTTACTATTGTTGACATTGAACAAGATAATTATTACTTAAAAGGTATTAATGTTAGATTATATGCTGATAGTCCCCTATCCGATTTGACTAAATATGATAACACTACAAAAGATAAAGATGAAGAAGCTTTTCTATCTAGGATTAAAGAAGTATCACCAGTACATCGGGATGAATATTTTTATTTACCTGGTAAAATAGTTCATATTGATGGTGATAAGGATTATCTAAACAACTGTCTAAAATATTATGAGCAAATGAATGTCGCAGCTCTTGGTATTAATGAAAATGAAGTTGGTCTTGATCAAAAAATATATGACATTTTAAAAAAGCATCATCCCAATATTCTAGTTATTACTGGGCATGATGCTTATTATAAAAAATTAGGTCCCATAGATGATTTAAAGGCTTATAAAAATAGTTTACATTTTGTTAAAGCTATTGAAGTAGCTAGACAATATGAGCCTAGTCAAGATCGATTAATTATTATTGCTGGAGCTTGTCAATCCAATTATGAAGCTTTAATTAAAGCTGGAGCCAATTTTGCTTCTTCTCCTAAACGCATTAATATTCATGCTTTAGATCCAGCTATTATAGCTACCACTATTAGTCTATCTGACAGAAATAAAGATATTGATGTAAAAAAAATTATTGAATCAACTAAATATGGGGAACAAGGTATAGGTGGATTAATTACAAAAGGAACAATGTATATTGGGTATCCAAGATGAATATAACTTTAGTTAAAGAACAATTAAAAGAATATATTGATTCCCCAGCTATTATTAAATGTAGTTTAGGTAGAAATAAATTTGAAAAATACCATGTTACTATAAAAAAATTATATGATAATATTTTCATAGTTGAACGAACCATTAATAATAATGTCGAAACAAAAAGCTTTTCTTATAATGATGTTATTATGAAGACTATTAAAATTGATTTTTTAAAATAAATGTGCTATAATTTAGGCGCATGGGGTCGTAATAGGTTCGACAGGAATGTTAGAGCTAAAACGGCAAGTCGGAGGTACACGTTAAGTACAACCAAAAAATAATTGGAAACAAAATTAAAAATGCATTTGCTACATTGTTCAATAAGAACGCTGTAGCATTCGCCTAATTATATATAAGGCATGCTCTTTCTTTTAAATATTACCCAAGTATTTTTTAGAAAGATTGTTTTTTTTGGGTTATATGATTTTCTGGCCTAGAGAAAATCAAGAATTTTATAGGCTAACTAAAGATTGAGTTGTTAGTTACTAGTATCTTTAGAACATTTAATAACTAACTAAACTTGTAGAAGTTTTAGTATTAATATTTTTGGACAGGGGTGCAAATCCCCTCGACTCCACCAGATAGATGCCAAACTCGGACTTTTACAGTTCGAGTTTTAAAATGTTAAAACTTATGCTAAAATATTTATTAGTTGAAATTCATATGTTGTCAATTTAGAAAATACACTTTTATATTGGAATCAATATGAAAATCTTAATTAGATAGGTGATGAAACTTTGAAAAACTATTTTATTATTCATGGATTTAAAGGTAGTAATATTGAAAATTGGTTTCCATGGTTCAAGAAAAAAGTAGATAACCAAGATTGTTTATGTATAATACCTCAATTTCCAATTGATGATAAGCATCATATTTATAGTGAATGGAAGAAAATTATAGATGTTTATAATAAAGATTTTAATTTAATTAATGAAAATACTATTATTATAGGTCATTAAACTGGAAGTATATGTGCACTAAAATATATTTTGGAAAATAAAATAAATATTAAAAAATTAATTTTAGTTAGTGGTTTTAATAATTATTTAGCGCCAAATGAAAGTGATATTCATAATAAATTAAATCCATCTTATTATGTTAATGATTATGAAATATCTAAAATTGGAAACTATGTAAAAGAAATAGTATGTATATATGGAGACAATGATCCATATATACCACAAAATGTCTTAAAACAATTTGCTAAATCTATAAATGCTAAAGAAATCATAATACATAATGGTGGTCATTTAAATGAAGCTGCCGGATATAAGTCTTTTCCAGAAATTTTAAAAGAAATTTAAATATAAAAGTTTATCGTACTCCTTCCTTTAAGATATCATTGGATAATCTGTTCCAACTTTTTAGAACTTTAAATGCAAAAATATCAATTTCAAAAGAAGTTGATATTTTTGTATAATTAAAGAAAGAATAGATAGAAATGGTAAATATAGTTAATAAAAAGTTTCACTTTGATGAAGAACTAAAAAGGGAATATAATTATATGTAATTTTTTTAATATTGTTAATAGATAAAAATTTAGGAGGTGTCAAATTCATAATTTTCTTGTAATAATTTTAATATTTTTTCCTCGATTATTTTCTTTCATAATAAAAATATATTTTCTTTATTATTTAAAAATAATTCATTTACGTTAACAAAATTAGAATATCTATCAGTTAAAATTACTTGAATAATTCATTTAAAAGCATCAATAACATTTTATTTTAAATTCAATCAAAAAGTTCAATTACTTTAATAGAACTAGAATTATTTAGAATATCTAATAAAGTAAAATAAACATTAAAATACTTAAGAATTATTTTCTCATATTAATAATTTAGTACTATCTAATATAAATATAATATTCTTTTTTTTACTTATTACATAAATTAAATTGTATATAATTTTTATTTTGAAAGGTAAGGTGTTTTATGGAAAATATATCTTTAGGCCAAATAGCCGGAATAATTACATTATTAAGTATCTTTATTGGTGCTATAACTAGTTTTATTGCTTTTTCTAAATCCTTTATATCAAAAATATTAAAACCTTTAGATCAAAAAATTGAAAAATTAGAAGAAGTTTCAACTACTAATCGGAATAATATAGAATTAGAGTTAATAAAAATGTTTTTAGTTAATTTTATAAATGATATTGAACATGATACAAAAAAGTCGCAAATTCAAAAACAAAATGCCTTTGAATTATATGATAGATATAAAAGCTTAGGTGGCAACTCATATGTTCATGATCGCTGGGGAAAACTAATTAAAGAAGGTAAAATTTAAATAATTACTAATATCTTTACTGTTAATAATGTGATATCCTATTATTAGGAGAGTGGTAATATGAATGATATTAAGTATTTGCAAGCATTAATAGATAAATCTAAAAATATTGTTTTCTTGGGTGGAGCTGGTGTATCTACTGACAGTGGTCTAAAAGATTTTAGGAGTAAGAATGGTTTATACAATACAGAATCAGATTATTCACCCGAGGAAATATTAAGTAGTCGAATGTTCTATAATCATCCTGAAGAATTTTATAAATTTTATAAAACTAATTTAAATTGTTTAAATATAAAACCAAATATAACTCACAATTACTTAAAAGAATTAGAAACTAGAGGTAAATTAAAAGCTATAATAACGCAAAATATTGATGGACTTCATACTAAGGCTGGGAATAAAAAAGTATATGAAATACATGGTACCATCTATAAAAATCATTGCATTTCTTGCCATAAATTTTATAATGCTGAATATATATTTAATGCACCAAGTATACCAACATGCGATAACTGTGGTAGCATAATCAAGCCTGATGTGGTGTTATATGGTGAACTACTTCCAGATTGTTATAATAATGCTCAAATGGCAATAACTAAGGCTGATTTATTAATTGTTGCCGGTACTTCACTATTAGTTCAACCAGCTAGCAGTTTAGTAAACTTATTTAAAGGTAAAAATCTAGTAATTATTAATAATGATAAAACACCATATGATAATATGGCAACCCTAGTTATTCATGATAATTTAAGTAAAGTATTTAGTAAATTAAAATAAGAACATGAAATTAATCATGTTTTTATTTTAATTTATTTATATCATAATTTTTAATACTTTAGCTTTACCTATATATTCATCATTATTCCATCTTAAACATTTATATTCTTGTGGCATACCAAATTCATCGTTGCCTAGTTTCTCGTATAAAGGTACTTTACAACAACTATTATCACAATTTAGACAATTTTTATTATATAAAGTATCTAGAATATATAATCTTTCTTCTAATGAAATTAATTGAGCTACTCTACAATAAAATTGATTAGAATTTTCATCTCACATATTCTTATTCCCTAATAATTCATTAAGTTGGATATCATTAAAAATTTTATTTTCTTTTGTCATTTTAAATATTATCCTTCCCTAGCTCAAAAAATATATATAATTATTTTTTTAATATGGTAGCAAGTAAAGGTATAGAAATTTGTCTTTTATTTATTATTTAATCAAGAAAAAAATATTAGACAAGTAATGAAATTGAATTAATACAATTATTATAGATGATTTAAACCATAATGTTAAATTTTAGTAATAATAAAAGGAATGGTATTTAGAATTCCTTTTATACTTTTAATAAATAATCATATATTTCTTGATAATTATCAATAGCTATAAAATTTAATTGCTCCTTTATTTCTTTAGGCAATGATTCAATATCTTTCATATTCCCTTTTGGTATTAATATTTTATTCATTCGGTTTCTAATAGCACCAATACATTTTTCTTTAATACCACCAACTGGTAATATTTCACCATGCAAAGTAATTTCACCTGTCATAGCTATTTTATGATCAATCTTAGTTTCAGTAAAAGCACTAATTAAAGCTGTAGTAAGTGACGCTCCTGCACTTGGACCATCTTTTAAAGTAGCACCACTTGGTATATGAATATGAATATCATTTTTGGTAAGTAAGTTATAATCTATTTTAAATTGTTTAGCATTAGTCTTAATATAACTTAAAGCTATCATTGCACTTTCTTTCATTACTTCACCAAGTGATCCAGTTAAAATTAAATGTCCATCACCCTTATAATAATTAACTTCAATAGTAAGTACTTCTCCTCCAAATGGTGTATATGCTAATGCATTAACAGTACCTACTAAATTAGGTTTATTAAGAACATTAATATAATGATTTTTACCTAAATAAAATTCAATATCTTCAACATAAATCCGTTCCTTTGGTTCAATATGATTTAATAAATTATCAGTTATTAATTTACGAATAATTTTAGATAATTGCCTAGTTAATTCCCTAACACCAGCTTCTTTAGTATAATATCTAATAATTTCTAATATAGCATCATCAGTAATTTTAAATTGTTCAAGACCATTTTGAATACAAATACTTGGAATTAAATAATGATTAGCCATATCTAATTTTTCATAGTCTGTATAACCAGGTAAATAAATTACTTCTAACCTGTCTAGTAATGGTTGAGTAATTGCATTAATATCATTAGCAGTTAAAATAAACATAACTTCTGATAAATCATATTCAATATCCAAATAATTATCTCTAAAAGCATTATTCTGTTCACTATCTAAAACCTCTAATAACGCACTAGCAGGATCGCCAGTTACTCCTACTTTAATTTTATCAATCTCATCAATTAAGAAAACTGGGTTACTACTCTTAGCTCGCTTCATACCATCAATAATACGACCACAGGTAGCTCCTAAATAAGTTTTACGATGACCTCTAATTTCAGCTTCATCACTGATACCACCCACTGATATTTTAACAAATGATCGATTTAAACTTTTAGCAATACTATTAGCTAAAGTCGTCTTCCCACAACCGGGTGGTCCAATAAAACATAAAATAGGATTAGACCTAATTTTTGTCTGTTTTCTAACTGCTAAATACTCAATAATGCGTCTTTTAACTTCATCTAAACCATAATGTGTGCTATTTAAACTAGCTTGAACTTTATTTAAATCAATTTCCTCTATACGTTTATAATCCCATGGTAATTGTAATAATAAGTCTATATAAGATCTTAACATTCCTAATTCTGGCGATGTCTCTGGTAATGATGCATAACGATTAATTTCAAAATTAATCTTTTCTTTAACCTTATTACGACAATTTAATAATTCTACCTTATGCTTTAATTTATCTATTTCTTCATCTCTAAGTGATATTTGTCCAAGTTCACTTTGAATACATTTTAATTTTTCTTTTAAAACATATTCTATTTCTTTTTTATCCATTTCTTTTTTTACTTTTAAATCAATCTTTTGCTCAACTAAATATATTTCTTCTTCCCTATATATATCAGTTAAAATCATTTCAACCCGTTTTAAAGGATCAGAACAAATAACATATTCTATTTTTCTTTTATAAGTTAAACCCAAATGCATTACAATTTTATCTGTTAATAGAGCAATATCATATTCATCTGATACTATTGATAATAGACTATTACTAGCTGTTGGTACTAATTTAATATACTTATCAATTTCTTTCTTTAATTTAGTAACTAGTGCTAATTGAATTGTCTCATCAATAGATTCTACTAATAAATTTGATACAGTAGCATCTAATAAATCCCCTTCTTGACTTAAATACTGATGAACTAACACACGCTCTAAACCTTTAAACTCTACTCTAATTTTACCATTAGGTAATTCAATACTACTTTTAATTTTAGCTTTAATCCCAATCATAGGCAAATCATTTCGATTAAGTTTTTCTTCTAATTCATCTAGAGGATTAATAAATAACAGATATTGATTATGAAAATGCATAGCTAACTCCACTGTACATCTATTAATATCATCATCAAATTCTAATTTTAAATAGTGATTAGGAAGCAATACAATGCCTCTTAGCAAAATAACAGGTAAAGTTGTTTTAGACATTGTCCACCTCCTATTTAATATTGTTTTTTATTATAACATAAAATTGTCGTTTTTAAACAAAAAAATCTAAAAATTTCTTTTTTAATAAAATTATTACCAAGTGTGACAGTTAATTACTAAAAAAACTTCGTTTTAGCAATTAATTATAAAGCTTTACGAAGTTTTCAAGCTTGTATTTTATTTATATTATATAAAATTAGTTTTGTTTATTAAATACAAAACACAGTCTATAATATAAAAATGCTATTTAAAAGCAAAAAAGGATATAAAAATATCTTTTTTTAATAAACCTCTTCTTTAATTAAATTACCAATAATAACTAATTGTTCATTACTCCCAGTACAAGTAATTAAAGTAATAGTTGTTTGATTATCTTCTTTATCAAGATTAATATAACCAGTCTTATCTACTTTATATATATTACTAATGCTATATTGATATTTAATACTATTATAATATATATAAACAATATCAGCTAATTGTAATTTATACAAATCATTAAAATATGAATTAGTACTATTTCCTGAATGTCCAACAATAATCGTATTACCAAGAGTTACATCTGGCATATCAGAAGTTCTAAGAAAGGCTATATTTTGATTAATATTATTACGACTATCATTTATAGCATATAATCCCAACTGTAAATTAATTTTAGGTATTTCTAAAATAGCTATATAATCACTTTGTTTTTTTTCCACAAAGTGATTAATTTCTTCTCTCCTATCAATACTTTGAGAATAAACTTGATATTTAGGATAACTATATACACTAAGTCCCATTACTAATAATAAAACACCTACTAAACTAATTAACTTTCTGTGCATGAATTAATAACCCTATTCCCCATAAAACCAATATCATAGCAAACATACTATTATATTCTTTTTGATAAGTATCTGGTACTTCAATTACTTCTTTATAATTTTCTAATTTAATAGTTATTGTTTTATTATCTTCAATAATAATATCTTTACTACTATTATCTAATATATATCCACTATTAGTCTCATATTCTTGAATTAAATACTTTCCAGGATATAAAAAGATACTAGCATAACCTAAATCATCAGTAATTAAATCAGTTACCAAATCTCCTTTATGATAATAAATAATACCTAATGGTGATACAATATCTTCAGCTGCATATATATGGAATTTAACATTAGCTAATAATTGATTATTTTCTCCATACTTTAATATTTCTAATTTACCTTTTTGTTCTTTTTCTTCATTTACTAAATGAATACTCTGTTGTTTTTGACTACCTTGATCAACGGTAATCCAAAAGTCATCAACTAATGTAAAATGATTTTTACCTGATACTTGATGAAAACGATATTTACCATAAGGTAAATTAATATTAGCTTGTCCTTTACTATCTGTTGTAATATTAGCTATTAATTTGTTTTGTTCATTATATACTTCAAAAATAGCCCCTATTTCAGCATAATAAAGGTTTACTTTACTATTACCATATTTTTTATTTATTGTAATATCATTACGAATAACATTTTCAGATACCATTAATGTTTGATTAGGATTATCTATTGTAAGTTCAATATTATAAGCATTAACATCTAATTCATACCCTATACTAGGACTTAATTCCTTAATTGTATATTTTTTAATGGGTAACCGTTTAGAATAACCAATACCATCATCTCCAGTAGTAATAATATCCACTAAATTATCACCATCATAAATACCATACTTAGCTCCTGATAAAGTAGTATTATCATAATGTTTATTATCACTATCTTTTTTTTGTAAAGTTATCATACCATCAATAATATTTATATTAATATCGACTTGATTAAAACTAATCTTGCCTGGCAACATAACATCTTGTCCCGAAGAATGATAATATAATATCCATTCATTATTACATTCACGTAATTGTTTTTGTTTTAAATGTAATTGGTATTCACCTACTTCATTAACATTAAAAGATAGTTTGTTCCCTTTTTTATCAATAACTAATCCATTACTATCAACTATATCATAATTATCTAATATATTATTATTATCAGTTAAAGTAATATCAGTTTGATAACTATATTTGTGTGTATCATTAACAAAACTTGGTAAGACATTATGATTATTTACCATTAACTCTAATTCACTAATCTCACTTACGTATACTCCTTCAAGACGATTACCAAATCGAGCATCAGTAAAATAAATATCAGCGCTAGGTTCAATTGTCTTCCAAATCAAATATTGGGTAATACCATACCATTTTATATCCTCATGACCTGGATATTGATAACCGTAATAAGCATATAAATTTATTTTGTCTATTACATCATCATCTAAATTAAATTTTTCATTATTACTATAAAAACCTTCATAATTTTCATATTTACTTAACATGGCAAAAGGTTCTAAGCAATAAACATATTTATTATCACTTACCCTTTTTAATATATACGGATTACCTGACGCACTATTATCACCCTTTTCCCTAGTAATCCACATATCAGATACCCGCTCATCATCATAATAAAAAGAATCATTCACATCTACAGCATTTACTTTTCCTATAAAACATAATAGGAATAATAAAAATAATATTTTTTTCATTTTAACCTCCCTATTACATTATTATTTATTTAAACCTAATTTCCTTTTTTTATTTTATAAAAATAATTTTTTTACATAAATGACATTCATCTATTACTACACTATTAAATATCTCTATGTTATAATTAGGTAGAAGGTGATAGTATGGTTATTTCTGTTTATGAAAAAGAGCAATTAAAAAGACTTAATGATAAAGGAATAGTTATTGAAACAATTTATTATAATACCAATCAACGAAACTCTACAAATTTAATTAGATCTACTGATGGGAAAATACTTGATAATGTTATAGATAAGGCTATTAAAGAAAAAAGATATTTCTTTAATGATAAATGTATATACAGAAATAATAAATTTGATAAAAATATTCATTATACTTTTCTGAGTTACAACGATGAGAATGAAGTAATCGTCTGCCCTAATTGTAATTATAAAGATGTAGCTTCTGTTTTTGCTTTAAATTGTCCATATTGTGGAACTAATTTTAATTTCGGTATTAATGATATTAATATAGCTAAGAAAAATAAAATATTTCAAATTATTTTATTTCCTTTTTGGATATTGTATTTTATTTCAATTATACTTCTTTTTTACTTTAAACTTAAATTATTTAACCCTTTATCACCATTTGATTCTACATTTGTTAATTACCTATTTCTTATTATTGAATTATTTTCTGGCATGGTAGCATTACTTTTTATAACTAGTATCCTTTCAATCATATTTATAAACATAAAAACAAAAAAAGACCCATCTTATTTACCTTTGACTCATAATGATCAAAGAAATATTTGGATACTTAATAAAAATGAGAAAACTTTCTATAATAATTTCTATACAGAACTAATGTTATATTTATTTAAAGATAAAGATTTAATTGATTTTGATATAATTAAATATAGTGCTCTTGAATTTTTATTTGATAATGAAGTCAATGTTTATTGTGAAATTAAAAAAGTTTACTATACTAATAATATTAAAATAAAAAAAGAAAGGGTTAAAGTAACAATGAGACAAAATGAACATAAAATATTAACTGGTAACTACCAAGTTATTTCATGTCCAAACTGTGGTTCATCTATTGATATTTCTGACCCTATATGTAAATATTGTCATACTATTAATAATTATAAAAAGGATTGGATATTAGTTAATATTGATACAAGCAAAACAGAATAATATCAAATTTAGAGACTACTGAAAAAGTTGTCTTTTTAATTTTATAAAATCATCTAAAATGATGAATATTATTCTAACTTAACTGTATTATATAGAAAAGTAAAAAAAAACTAATGATTATTATTTTTGAAATGTTCTTAGTTTTAAGCAATCTTCAACTTTATTATTTTCAAATAATCATTCGTTTTTTATTTTTCCCCCTAAATATTATTTTAAAGTTATTTTTTAATATTAACTTTTATTCTCTTTTTAGCTCTATTATCTAATTTATATAAAACTAATAAAGTAATGTATTGTATAGCTACAATAATGAATGCTAAAATAATAATATCTAACCAAGCTGGAGTTGGATCTAATCCTCCAAATGAAGTAACTCCATATAACTCTTTACGCCTCATAGTCCTAATTGCTAATAAAAATAAAATGATAAAAACAGGGACACTAAATTTAATTTGATTCAATTTTATTTTAACAAAACTAGTTACAATAATCTCTAACAAAACAGTTATCATTATTATTAATATTAACCATTTAATAGTATCAGTTGAAGTATATACTAAAGGTACCATAAATACTAATAAAATATATAAAATTAAATCCATAATAACTAAAGGAGCATATTCATCTATTAATTTATTATTTATTATTTTATTAATAATAATTTGCCATTTAGGTTGTTTCTTGTCTTTTTTATTAATCTTTTTATTATTAATATTTTTACTATTATTTTTCTTTTTTATTTGTTTTTTTTCCATACTATCACCTTTTTTATTATAGCAAGAAAGGAAGAAAAAATCTCCCTATTTAACCACAATATTAACTAATTTTTTAGGTACTACTATTATTTTTATTATTTCTTTATTAGCTGTATGAACTTTAACATTGTCTAACCCTTTAGCTAAACTTTCCATTTCTTCTTTATTAGTATCAGTAGCTACTTCTATTTTTCCTCTAACTTTTCCATTAACTTGAACTACCATTTCATAACTATCGTCAATTGTTTTACTATCATCATAAGATGGCCATGTAGATTCACATAATGGCTTGCCTAAAGCACTTACTTCATTAATTTCTTCTGTAATATGTGGTGCGATAGGATTTAATAGATGAACTAATATTCTTAAATCATCTTTAGTAATACTATCTTGTTTTTCATATTCATTTAACATAATCATTAAAGCTGAAACAGCTGTATTATATTTCATATTAGCTAAATCATTAGTTACTTTTTTTATTGTTTTATTTACTAATATTTCATTAGTATAACCATCTTTATCATTTAACTTTTCTTGAATACGCCAAATTCTATCTAAGAATTTTTTACAACCTTTTAGCCCATTAGTAGACCAAGCTGCATCTTTCTCATAATCACCAATAAACATTTCATAAGTACGAAGCGCATCAGCTCCCATTTCTTTTACAATATCATCAGGATTAATGACATTACCTCTTGATTTACTCATTTTCTCACCATTAGATCCTAAAATCATTCCATGGGATACTCTTATTTCAAATGGTTCTTTATTAGGAACTAAGCCAATATTATATAAGAATTGGTTCCAAAATCTAGCATATAATAAATGTCTTGTAGTATGTTCCATTCCCCCATTATACCAATTAACTTTACCCCAATATTTTAGTGCTTCTGGTGATACAAATGCTGAAGCATTATGGGCATTCATGTAACGTAAGAAATACCAACTTGATCCAGCCCAATTTGGCATAGTATCTGTTTCTCGTTTAGCCATTTTACCACATTTTGGACAAGGAGTATTAACCCACTCAGTAATATTAGCTAATGGACTTTCTCCATCATCTGTTGGTTCATACTCAGCTACATCAGGTAGTAATACTGGTAATTCTTCTTCTGGTACTGGTACCCAACCACAATCATCACAATGAATTAGAGGAATTGGTTCACCCCAGAATCTTTGCCGAGAAAAAATCCAATCTTGTAAGCGATAATTAGTTTTAGCACGGCCTAATTTATTTTTATCTAAATAAGCTAACATAGTATCTATAGCTTCTTGTTTTGTTAACTCATTAACAAAGTCAGAATTAATATGAACACCTTCATCAGTTAGAGCTCCCTCACCATTTATTAAACGAGAGGCATCATATCTATGAGCTTCTGTTGTAAGTTTTTCAAGCAATTCATCTTCTGCAACCCATTCTACATCCGCTAATGCCGCTTCTTCTTCACTACGTTCAACGGTATTTAAACTATTTAACTCGCCTATAACCGTATAACAAGTAATATGACGATTAACATCTTTATGGGCAGCATAAAAATTATCAAAGTAAATAAATTCCATTTCTTTTTCAATTGTTATATCATTATAACCAGTCTCTTCTATTACTTCACGAATACCAGCTCTAATAGGTGTTTCTCCTTCTTCAATACCACCCATTACAAAATTAAGCCAATTAAATTTTTTATTTCGAACACATAAATATTTATTTTCTGTTGGATGTTTAATAATAGCATTTACAACTTCACGATTAGTTACTGGTTTATCTGCTCTCATCTTTGAATCACCAGTACCTGTAAATGATTTAGCTATTACTTGAATAATAGGTATATTAAATTTTTTAGCAAATTCATAATCACGATCATCATGAGCAGGCACAGCCATTATTGCTCCAGTACCATAACTCATCATAACATAATCACTAATCCAGATAGGTATCTTTGTATTATTTAAAGGATTAATAGCCATAAGACCTTTTAATTGAACACCTGTTTTATCTTTAGCTAATTCAGTTCGTTCAAATTCCGTTTTACTTTTAGCAAATGCTTGATATTTAACTACTTCATCCATATTAGTTATTTTATCTTTTAAGGTTTCAATAATAGGATGTTCAGGAGCTACTACCATAAAAGTTACCCCAAATAGAGTATCAGGACGAGTTGTATATACTGTTAATAATTGATCAGTATCAGCTACTTTAAAATCAACTTCTGCTCCTTTACTTTTACCAATCCAATTAATTTGTCCTAATTTAATACGATCAGCAAACTTAGTATCATCTAAACCTGTTAATAGATCCTCAGCATAATCACTCATTCTAAGCATCCACTGTTCTTTTTCTTTTTGAACTACTTTAGTTCCACATCGCTCACAAACTCCCCCACTAGCATCTTCATTTGATAATCCTGTTTTACAGTTTGGACACCAGTTGATATCTTTACGTGTTTTATAAGCCATATTATGTTTATAAAATTGTAAAAATTGCCACTGTGTCCATTTATAATACTCTGGATCAGTCGTTGCAAATTCACGACTCCAATCAAATGATATACCTAAATCTTGAATTTGTCCTTTAAATGTTTTAATATTTTCTTGTACTGCTTCTTTAGGATGAATATGGTTTTTAATAGCGTATTGTTCAGCTGGTGCTCCAAAAGCATCCCATCCCATTGGAAATAAGACATTAAAGCCTTGCATTCTTTTCATTCTAGCATAAGCATCTAGAGCTGTATAGCTTCTAACATGCCCCACATGTAATCCACTACCACTTGGATATGGAAACTCCACTAAAATATAATACTTTTCCTTTTCACTATCATTACTAGCTTCAAAAGTATGATTATTCTGCCAATAATGTTGCCATTTTTTTTCAATATCATGCGCTAAATAATTCATTTATTTCACTCCTTTTTGTTTTTTCTGATAATAAGATCCAATTCTACTATAAATAATTAAAGTAAGAGGAATCATTAAAATAAAAGCCATTACTAATGATACAATAAGCCATAAGTAAAAGTTCGAAATCCATGTATTTAATAGAGTAACTATAGTTGTCATAAAACTTAGAATAAAAGCATTAGCTATAGCTATTTTATTAGCTATCTGCTTTATATTTAATTTAGTATAATCCAATTTATATATATGTTTTAAAAGCGTAAACTCTTTACCCTTCTTCATCTTAGTTAATGCTCCTTTTTTATTTATTACAAATAATAAGTAAAAAAGATATACTAAAATAAATAATACTATAAACATAATAACATGTTCCATATAAATTCCTCCAAAAAAAGTATTATGATAAAAGGACGTAATAACGCGGTACCACCTTTTTTCATAATACTATTATGCACTTAATTCTATAACGCAGAAATACGTCTTATACTTATCATATAAAAAGCTCCCAAGTAAGTTCATAATGTCTTATTAAAAGTTTTCACCAACCACTTTTTCTCTAATTAATAATTCATTACTACTACTCTCTTTCATCGCCTTGCTTACTATTATATTACAATTGTCCAATATATTCAAGTAAATTAATAAATAATTGAACATATTTTCTATCTAAATGATAATTACTATTATGTAATTTACGAATAGCAATTCGCTTTTGACCAATACTCATCTGTTTATCTACAAAAATATTATAAATATTCTCTTTAGCTTCAGTTAATATTGGCAAGTCACTAATAATTGATTCAATATCATCCATAATAACCCTAACAGCATCAATTTCAATATCAGTACCATGACAATTAATTGTTAATTGCTCTACTGTTGGCACATCTCTAACTGTAACTAAGAAGTCTGGTCCATCAACATCAGTTTCACATTCTACTTGATTATCACGAATATAAGCTAATACATTAGATGACTTCTTAGTATTACGGAATCTAATTTTATAGTCACGTTTATCTGGTACAATACCACTTTTACCCTCTAATGGTCTAATAATAACTGTATAATTATTAGGTAAATAATTATAATCAATTAAAGTTAATAAATAATATCCTTTTAAATATAAATCACTAACTCCATCATCTTCATATAACCTATAATTATTACTCTCTCCTGGAAATATTTGAATTTCCATTTCTTTAGGTGGAGTTGTATCATTTAAATTTTGTTGATTAGCTAAAGGTATAATAGCTCCTGACCTAGCAAAAACAGGAAAATCTTGATCTTTAAAGAAAGATACATATTTGTGCCCCCCAGGAAATTTTTTACCAGTTACAAAATCATACCACATACCATCTGGTAAGAAGAATTTCTTAATAACCCTATTCATAACTAATTCTTTTTTAGAAGTAATAGGGGCAACAAAAAATTGGCTACCAAAATAATATTCACTACGGTACAGATCATCATCATATAATTCAGGATATCGATAATAAATAGGTTGTATTAGGGGTATTCCAAATTTATGATATTTATAAGCTTCAGAATATAGATATGGTATCAAACGATGTCGTAACTGTAAATAATTTTTAGCAATAGTGCTTGTTTGAACATCCCATCGCCATGGTTCACGTTTATAAAAACGCCCTGCATCAGCTCCTAATTTTAATATTGGCGAAAAAGTTCCTAACTGAATAAAGCGAACATATAATTCTTTATCTTCTATTCCTTTAAAATAACCACCAATATCATGACTCCACCAACTAACACCAATATTAGTAGCTTTACCATTAAAAAATGGAATAGCTTTAAGAGTTTTCCAACTAACCGTTGATTTACCAGCATATAATACCGGATAACGATGAGCTGCAATTGAAGAATTATAGGCAAATACCATTGGTCTTCTTTTATAATTACGCATCATATCATAAAAGTGATAATGCTTTAACAATGTTAACTCATTCAAGCGAGTCGCATCATACCAATCTAACCAAAAGAAATCAATACCAAAATTATCTAAAGGATGAATAAATAATTTTAAATATACATCTACTACTCTAGGATCTAATACATTAAAAGCTAAAATACCTCTTTCTTTAGCTGGTATATATTGTTTAGCTTGCTCATAAGCCATATCAATTGGATAAAATCCCTCAATAGGATTAACATTTAAGCCTAAACGTATCCCTTTAGAATGTAATAATTCAACTACCTTACCAGGCTCTGGAAATAACTCACCATTAAAAGTAAAACCCGTTTTTAAATGATTATCCCCATCCATAATACGTATATGCCAATCTTTATCTAACATAATAATGGACATAGGTATTTTATTAAAATCAAAATTTTCTACCAACTCTTCAATTGAATCAGCATTATATTTATCATTACGACTCCACCAATTTCCTAATGCATAACGTGGTATTAATGCTGGATATCCTGTTAACATATAATAATCTTTTAAACAAAGAGCAAAATCATTAAAATACATAAATAAATATATATCAATTTCTTTATTAATACGAGTCGTACAATTACAGTACTCATTTAATACATTATTTTTAGAATCATCGATACTTGCAAAACCATCAACTGAATATAATCCCTTAGTATTATATTTCATATTATCTGTCTCTTCATCAGTTTGTAAAGCCGGTGCCATATAATTGCGAGCCTCTGGATGTCCATAATACCAAACCCGATCAGTCGATAATAGCTCTACTTTAAGATTGGCTGTTTTATTAATAGCGTTTCCCATAAAAGGTGCTTCTTTAACATAAGTTAGACGATAATAAGTTGTAGTAATAATCAACAAATTATTCTTTTCTTCCACCTGAAATTCAGGTTTAGGAAAATTACGATACCAAGCGAATTCCGTTGGTTGATCCTCAAATACCCCAGCATCACTATATTCTAACCTAATTAAACGCTCAGTTAAAATAGAAAAACGAAATTTAGTTCCTGATACCACACATTCTGGATTCACCTTAGCTTTATCTAGATCTAACTTAAATTGATTACCTAGATTATACACACTAATTATCCCCTCTCTATTATAATTCTTCTATTTTCATAAAATTAGTTGTCTTAATATCTCTAAATGGATACCCACCTGTAACAATAACTTTATCCCCAATTTTTGTTTTTATTACCTTAGTAGCCATATTTTTAGATACCTCAATTATTTTATCCAGTGATTTCAATTCACTTACTAATACTGGTATAATAGCAAAATGTAACTGTAATGATTTAACCGTTTCTTCATTAGGACTAATAGCAATAATAGGACAAACAGGTCTATATTTACTAACCATTCTAGCTGTATATCCACTAATAGTAGGAGCAACAATAGCTACACAGCTAAGCAAACTTGCAGCATCAGCAACACTATGAGCAATAACAGCCGTATCATCTAAATTAGCTAAATCTAATTTAGTGATTTCCCCAGTATATACAATATCTTGCTCTGCTGAATTAATAATCTTACGCAACATATCAACTGTCTCCACAGGAAAAGCTCCTATCATAGTTTCACCACTAAGCAACACAGCATCAGTCCCATCTAATACAGCATTAGCTACATCTGATACTTCAGCTCTAGTAGGACGTAAATGATTTTCCATTGAAGATAATAAATCTGTCGCTACAATACTAATAATACCTGCATCATGACACTTATTAATAATTTTCTTTTGTACTCCCGGTACTCTTTCCATTGGAATTTCTAATCCTAAAGAACCCCGTGCAATCATAATACCGTCACTAACATGAATAATATCATCCATATTTAAAACAGCATCTTCATTAGCAATCTTAGAAATAATTTGCATATTATCATTTTGCATAATAATCAATAAATCATTAACTACTAATACATCTTCCGAAGTTCTAACATGTGATAAAGTAATAAAATCGGCATGAATCTCATTAGCAAAACTTAATATAGCTCGATCACGATTATTTAAGAAAGGAATATCAAACTTAGTATCTTTAACTGATACCAATTGATAATCTTCTAATGTACCCTCAGTTAAAGCTTCTACTATAATTCCATCAGCATCTTTCTTTACAACTTCAAATAACATTAATCCATCTTTTACTTGAATAATACTTCCATATTTAACTTCACTAGCAAAATTATCATAATCAACCATAAAACAATCAGTATCACCTAATACTTCATCTGTTACAATTCTTACCCTATCTCCTTTAGCAAATGATACCTGATGACCTCTAAAAGAACCTAACCTAACTTCTGGACCATTTAAATCTATCATAATCGCTACATTTAAATCTAATTCTTTATTTAATTCATTAATCACATTAATCCTATTTCTAACTTGATCAAATTCTACATTAAACATTGTAAACCTAGCAACATTCATTCCTTTTTGCATCATTTTTTTTATTTTCTCCTTTTTCATATTAGGAGTAATAGTTGCCACTATCTTTGTCTTTGTTAACATGTAACCACCTATTATAATTATACACATAAAGACTTTATTTTACAAGAAAAAAAACTACTATATAAATAAAACACATATTTTAAAATTATGTGTTTTATTCATATTCTATATAGCTACTATTACAATTAGACGATAAATTATATTTATATTGATTATTAGTTTCATCCCAAGTAATATTATAATAGCTATCATTATAATTATTATTATTTGAATCTACTATATCACCAGTTCCTACATAACCTAGTGTCTGCAAAGTTTTAACACTAATACAGACTTTATCACCTAATGAAACGGCATTATCAGCTACAAACTGTTTTACAGATCTATTTAAATTATCAATCTGAATATCAGTAGCCTTATCAGTAGCTTTACTAATAGTCCCTATAATAGTTGGAAATGCTATTACAGCTAAAAGAGCTAATATAGCTAACACGGCCAATAATTCTACCAAAGTAAAACCTTTATTAAAATTATCTTTCTCCATTAACTTCACCTACTATTCTTTTCTTTTAATTCCTTTTTTCTAATTTCAGTTATAGCATCATCAATTGCATCATCAACCCCATTAAAATACCTATCAATCAGTTCTTCAATATTATTTAGTTTAACTTCCTTTTCCAATAGTTTTTCAATAAGAATATCCCCAATCTCTGAATCGAAATTATCTAGACAAGTCCTTGCACTATATAGGCCATTATATATGTTGCGCAAATGGTGCAA
Organism: uncultured Bacilli bacterium; assembly: GCA_947595045.1. Taxonomy (GTDB): domain Bacteria; phylum Bacillota_I; class Bacilli_A; order RF39; family UBA660; genus CANQEN01. The sequence continues at coordinate 21,790 of CANQEN010000010.1, forward strand.
AATGTCATTGTGCAAACTCCGTAACTCATATTTTGAATTTTCCAAATAGTTTATGTCCATTTTATCACTCACCTATCATGTCAATTATATCAAACCATATAAAATTTATCAAATACGCATTTTCTCTACTGAATTAGCAAATTCTAGAGAACTAAGTTGTAAAATATAGTCGTCATCTTTAGCACCTTCAATTAAATAACGTTCAAACCCATTTTGCGTATTAAATCCTTCTGGATCAATATATATAATTTTTAAACCTTTTTCCCTAGCCTGTTTTTGAATAAAGCGTCTATCAGCATGGCTACCAATACAAATAAGGGATTTAACTTTAGAATCAAATGATACCTTTGGAAAATAATTATCAATTTTATAATTACGAATATGTACTTCATTTATACCTAATATTGATGATAAATGGTCAAAATTATTATTGAATAATGTCCCTACTAATAATCCTTTATCATACATTTTCTTTAGCATTTTATGAAAGTTAGTAGGCTTTGCTTTAATACATTGTTTTATAATTTGCGCAAACATATCATATTTTTTAACATCTAAATTAATAACTTGCCTAACTAAGTCATCTTCATCACCAAAATAAAAATGACCATCACTATGACATTGTACTTTATAAATTTCATGTAAATAATATAACGGATCTATCCCTGAATCAATTGATGGTCCACATCCTAATTCTACTTGAGCTGGTAAAAAAGGCTTTATATCTTCTAATGATTTAATGTATATAGGACATCCTCTACGATCTTTTTCTCTAATACCTTTAACTTGTAATTGCCATAATTGCTTATAATTTTGCTCTAAATATGGATACCCTTTAGAATAAATTATAATATCAACACATTTATAACCCACAATATATTCTTCCTCTGGATGAAAATCATATTCATTAATTTTAATACATAAACTATCTTTTATATAAATATTATCTTTAAATACATAATTATTCCTAATTAAAGTATCTTTTATCTCATTTACATATTTCTCATATTCTACTAGTGGTAGTCTAGTACTCAAATATAAATAAGATGCTGTCATTACTAAATTAGAATTCATTATCTCAAAAGTATGTTTAAAATGAACTGTCCTTCTACGATTCGATGAACTATCTTTCCATAGTGATACATCTTTATTTATATAATTCTGGCTTCTAAACCAAACTCCCTCAAAAATAAACTTATTATCTTTAGCATAATATTTATTAAAAATATCAACCTCTTTATTACTTAACGAACAAACTTTAAATGGAAAAAACATAATATCCTCCTTATCTATCTATTCTTAATAGGCTCTTTAATTAATTCTACCTCATATTGATTATATAAATGGTTTAATACCAACTCATCAATTTGATACCATTCCGTATCTTTAGCATAATATTCTTCTATTGAAATTAAATTTATAGCATAAGCTACTGACAACTCAATAAAATAATCATTATTTTTACACATTACTTTAATCGATATTTTATTAGTAATTTCATTATTTAAAATAGTAACATACTCTATATCAAAACCAATATAATAAAATAATTTCACATGCTCATCACTAATAGCATAATATTTAGCTTTTTTATTTAACATATTATATCTAACTTTAGTTAAACCTAAAGCGTAAGCTACTTGTTGCTTAATATATTTTTGATTATTTTGATCAATATATATTTTTAATTTAGTTACCTGTTCATTTAATGATATATCATCAATATAATTAGAATCTTTAAACTTAGAAGATTCTTTATCGTAATCAATATACTTTATACTTATATACTTTTGTTTTACAATATCTAACTGTTGATCCGTAATATCAAATAATTTAGACTCACTACTAATACTACTTGCGTGAATTAAATTAAGCGTATATGCTGCTACTTGATCTATATATTTTTGATTATTTTTAATATATACTATCAATTTCAAACCTTTATTTAGATTAATTACAGTATTATTATTTATTATATTCTTCTTTATAATAATAGGATTATTAATAGTAGGACTATGCATAATTAAATTTGGTCTTAACATATTAATTTCCTCCTTAAATAAAGTTCAGTATTTATTAAACCCTTTTCTTTTATAATATCTATAAAGATTATATCATATTTTATATATAAAATAGAAGCTAAATTTTTTTATCTTTAATTTCCTATAACAACAAATTCAAATATAAAAAAATTAAAACATATACTCAACAGATACAATTATTAGAATCATAATTTAGTCAATTATTCACTAATATTTTTCTATAACTGAACTTAACTTTTCATATTCTCCTGAATGATTATCTAACACTTCTATTTTATCTAAATCAATATTTGAATAGTCTGTTATTTTTTGATTTTTAACTTCTCTCAATCCATATTCAAAAAACTGGAGCTCATATGAATTTTCATCTTCTATTCGTACAACATATTCGGAAAAATATGCAAGATAAACTTTTTCACTCTCAATACTTATATCACTTTCAAAACTATAATCTACTTCTTCATATGGCCTTTCTAATATTGGTTGATAATTATCAAATTTTTCTTGCTTTAATTTTGTCATACAATTATACCATTGTTCTAAAGTAACTCTTCCACCTAAACGATTAAAATTAACAATAGATCCTACTTTTATATCTCCTTTAATTACTTTTAAGATTCTCATTTTTCCATAAGTATATGGTAATACATATTCATCTAAAACAGAGTTATATGTATCAGCTCCATCAATTGATTCTATTTTCACTATAGCAACATATTCACTATCTTTATAAAGTGATTTTGGGAGCATAGCGTCCATTGAAGACATACCTTTTATAAATTGTACATTATGATTTTCCTCATTTGCATTGTTACCTGTCTTATCTTTATTATTGCTATTATTATTTAGTAATTTATCTGTAGAATTATTATTAAAATTCATAATTCCTATACAAGCAATAGCAATTAAACAAATAGGTACAAGAATTAATTTATTACTTTTCTTGATCTTTACACTATCTCTTTCTATATTATTAATTATTATATTATAGTTCTCTTCTTTATTAAATTTTTTAGAATATAATTTTTTAAAAACTTTTTTATTTGACATACTAATCACAATCCTTTCCTAAAACTTCCTGTAACTCTTTTAATGTTCTATATAACCCATTTTTTATATATGACTCACTTAAATGTAATTCCTGTGCTATTTCTTTTATTGTAAAATCTAGATTGTAATATAAGTAAAATATCTTTTGAATATTTATTTTTTTATTGCGTAAATATTTCCAGATTTCTTCAATATCATCATTTTCTAAAATAATATTTTCTATATTAATATCATCATGAATATTATTTATAACTTCAAAATCAGTATTATTACTATTAAAAATAGATATTGTTTTAAATTTATATAACAAACTATAATGTTTTTTTATTTTATTTTTAGCAATACCTACAATATAAGATTCTAGATTGTCAATATTAACATTTTTTAATAATTTCTTATAAACTTCAATATATATTTCTTGAATAATATCATTTACGTCATCAATATTAGAACACTTACAAATAACGAATTTAAGAATATTGTCGTAAGTTTCATCATATATATCATTAAATTTTTTTAGGCTTATTTGATTGATCATTTAATCACCTTCACTATAGTAGTTCCTACTTTTGTTAAAAAAGTTTCAAAAAAAAATGTACAAAGTATCTCTCTTCTCATTTATACTATAACACTATCTACAACTTTTAAAAACTTATTTTTAAATTAGAATCTCTAGAAATTTATTGACATATTGATAATAAAATTATATAATCATAATTACGAAATGGATTAGCAGCAAATTTTTGTATTTTGTAATGTGTTTATTACCTATAGGGGTTATTTGTAACCTTGCTGCAGGTGACTATATTTAAGTAAACACCCTATAAAATAGCAAAAATAAGATGTTGATCATTCGTTAGAAAGGAATGATAAAATGTCAAGATATACTAAGTCAAGTTATCGTAAATCTCGTCGCTTAGGTTTTTCTACTTTAGAAACAGGTGAAGAATTAGCTAAAAAGCCATATGCTCCAGGTCAACATGGAAATAAACGTGGGAAGAAATTATCTGATTATGGTGTCCAATTACAGGAAAAACAAAAAGTTAGATTTATGTATGGATTAAGTGAAAAGCAATTTAAGAAAACTTTTGACATAGCTGGTAAAATGAAAGGTGTTCATGGCGAAAACCTATTAAAATTATTAGAAAGTCGTTTAGATAATATTACTTATCGTATGGGACTATCTACTACTAGAAGAGGCGCTAGACAACTAGTTAATCATGGTCATATCACTGTAAATGGTAAAAAGGTAGACATCCCATCATATATCTGTAAACCTGGTGATATTATCGCAGTAAAAGAATCAGACAAAGAAATGGCTATCATTAAATCTTCATTAGAAGCTTTAAGTAAAAGAGTTGACTTTGTAAACTTTGATGATGCTAAAATGGAAGGAACTTATATAAGATATCCTGAAAGAAATGAATTAAATGCAGATATTAAAGAATCACTAATCGTTGAATTTTACAACAGATAAAAAATGTAGGTTATCTACATTTTTTTTGCATCATTATTTATAAACCTAGTTCATATGTATTTTTTTGCCAACAGCACTATCCAAGCTGATAGGGCAAATTCGAAGCTCCTGTTCCATTACCAGTTACCTTTACACTCGATTTTAGATTGATGACTGGCCGAACGGCGTTAGTACCGGTCACAAAGTCGCTGGCTACACAGCCGGTGTCAAGGACACGCCACACACCGTAGGCGTAGTCCGAAGTCGGAGACATTGTCCATTGAGTATAACTAGATTTATATATCCAATTGTTACTTTTACATGAATCTACTTCTTCATTATCACAATTATATAAATCTGTATCACAACTTTCACTATTTGTTGCTTGAGCATAGTCACTTGGATACATTAATCCTACGTATCCTCTCCATTTTGTTGTTCTTGATACATTATCATTAGGGTTACTAATAACTTCTGTTCCTCTCTCTGCATCCATTAGCTTTGTTATATTCTGTAAAGTTATAGTAGCTTTTAAAGAATCGTTAAACTCCCCCAAATACCATGTACTTCTGTCTATCATACTTTGGGCTTCCTTACTTAACCCTTTTGAATTACTAGTATTTTGGCTAAAATCACAGGCTGTTGTACTATTTCTAGAATTACTATAACACTTTCCACTCGCACCATTCCAATATAAACTTCCTGTTACACTATCACCATTTTTTTCATTTTCGTATCCTGGGTTTAATAATTTCATCAAATCGGCTTGACTCCATTCATTTATTCCCCATCCACTATTTGTATTTGAATCTGAGCTGTCCCATGAATATTTCCCTATTGATTCATCTCTTATCAATTTAACCTTTCCATCTATTATTCCTATTATTCGCCATGGCTCTCCATTGAATGTTACATAATTATCAGGATTTGCACCTCTATATCT
>CANQEN010000011.1 GCA_947595045.1 uncultured Bacilli bacterium
AAAAAAAAAAAAAAAAAAACAAGTAGTTTTTTTGCTAATTATACTTGTTTTTATGCAATATTTAAAATTTTAACATCATATTTGCCATTAGGACTATCTACTGAAACAACAGTACCTACTTTAAGCCCCATTATAGCTTGAGCAATTGGAGATTCATTAGAAATTTTATTAGCAAATGGATCTGCTTCCTTACTACCTACAATAGAATATTCTTCTTTTTCTCCATCTTCAACATACTCTAAAGTAACTTTAGTTCCTAAAGATACAATATCTGTATTAACTTCTTCAATTATTTTAGCTTTTTCTATCATAGATTCTAATTCTCTAATTTTAGCTTCAACCATTGCTTGTTCATTTCTAGCAGCATCATATTCGGCATTTTCACTTAAATCGCCTAATGCTCTTGCTTCTTTCAAAGCATTTATTACTTCTGGTCTTTTCTCTAATTTTAGAACATCTAATTCTTTCTTTATATCTTCAAGACCTTCTTTTGTCAAATAAATCTCTTTTGTATTTGTCATTTTTTCACCTCATTTTTAGTAAGTATACAAATAATACTACTTTTTATTTAGTTTGTCAACTTTTTTATTCTCATCATATCATATTTTTCTAATGGCTCATTAATAGGTATTTTTACTATTTGTCTAGGATGCCTTACTATATCAATTAAATCTCCATTTTCATCTTCTATTTTATCTATTTTATAAGTTACAACTTCATGATTAGGTCCAAATATTTCTACTATATCACCTCGTTTAAAATAATTACGCTGTTCAATTGTAGCAATACCATTATTACAATCCAATATAATACCTAAGAAATCCTGATTAGATATTTCAACTCGCCCATTATAATAGCTACAATTTACTCCATAATCATTATTAAAGAATTGAGGAACAGAATCTCTATTAGCACAATTTCTAAGTATTCGCTCATATTCTTCATTATAAACATAATGCTTTGAATCACTAAAATATTCATCTATCACTTTCCTGTAAATAGATACTACTGTAGCTATATAGTATAGTGAACGCATTCTCCCTTCTATTTTGAATGATGAAATATCCATATCTATTAATTCAGGAATATATGATAGTAATGATAAATCTTTACTACACAAAGTAAAATCTTTATCACCTATAATCGGCCTATTATTATCATCCATTAATATAAAATCCCAACGGCATATCTGACTGCATCCACCACGGTTAGCATCTCTATCAGTTAAAAAATTTGATAAAGCACAGCGACCACTATAACCAGCACACATAGCCCCATGAATAAACACTTCTAAATCAATATCTACTTTCTCTTTAATTAGTTTAATATCTTCATAACTACATTCGCGAGCTAAAACAATTCGTTTAATCCCCTGTTCTTTAAAAAAGCGTACTGTTTCATAATTTAGAGTTGACTGTTGGGTTGAAAGATGTAACTCTAAATTAGTATTTGCTTGTGCAATTGGAATAATAGCAGGATCACTAATGATAATAGCATCTATTCCTGTTGCTTCTATTTTATGCAGATATTCCTCAATTTGTTCTAATTCTTCATTATGTAAAACAATATTAACCGTAACATACACTCTTTTATTTAATTTATGTGCAAATGCAGATCCTTCCTTTAACTCATCAAATGTAAAATTAATGGCATTTGCTCTAAGACCAAAAGCAGGTCCTCCTACATAAACAGCATCAGCTCCATATAATAGTGCTATTTCTAAACGTTCTAAATCCCCAGCCGGGGCTAATAATTCTGGCTTATTTTTCATTTTTTTTCACCTTATATATCGTCTTACGATACCAAAAACCACTATCAATATTTGATATTGTAGAAATTAATTGTGATTGTAATTTTTCAGCATTATTATCATTAACTGAATTAAATATTGTTAAAACTTTATTAATAATATCTGCACTAAAGCCATAGCCATTAATTAAAGCAATATCTAAGTCATTTTGCTTTAACTTGCAAAAACCCATTAGATCACATAACACATTTGATGATAAAATAATAGTTCCTATGTCATTATCAATAATAGGATAATACTTATCTTCTTTAAACAATTTAAATTGATGTGACTTAGTTTGTAAATTAAAATAGGTTAAATAATTTTTTATAGCATGTCTTTTTGAGACATACATTGGTAAATAACCAAATACTTGAACTATTTTAAAACCTTTATATTTTTTTAAAATATCCATAATTTCTATTAAAGTAATATCATTAGATATAAAAGTGCCTTTTACTTTAAACTTATGCCAATAATTCATAGTACCATAATTAGTAGTTAAATGTTCATTGGCCCAAATAAGAGGAATATTAATATGCAATCTTTTAGTTATAGGTATAAGAGATACATCAGCATAAAAGATACCTTTTATTTGATATTTATTTAGAGTCTTTAATGTTCCTTCTAATAAAGGCAAATCATTATTACTCATATTTTTATTTAAAGCAATATAAATATCTTTATCAGTTTTATTAATTAGTGTAATTACTTCGTCTAAAGTCATAGCAAAAAAATTAACAGATAATAAATCTATACCTACTATATAAGCATCTACATTATGACAAGAATGTAATTGTTCCCAATCGGCAGGACTAAATAAAATCTGACACATAATAAAACACTTCCTTTGAAGTGTTTTCATGTTACCATAAAGATATTTATTTGTCAAATTAACTATCACTATTAGTATATGTACAATTATTATTTAATAAGCAATTAAAACATGCACGAATATCTGTATGTTCAGTATTATTAGCTGCTTTTAATACTATAAACTGCGTAATAGATATTACTAAAAATACTAAAGCAGCAGCAATAAATTTATTAATAATTTTTCCTTTAACTTTATTAGCTTCATCAGCTGATCCACTCATAACAGCTTTAGTTAAAGCAATCATACTCATAATTATTAATACTATAGGTACTACATATTTAATAAGTGTTACTGCAAAACTAGTTAATCTAGGTACAAAGGCAGGAATTCCTGTAGCTGATCCACAACTAACATATTGTAATTTATTACTACAAGCACTTGTTATACTCCCATCACTATTTCTAGTAGTATTCCAATAGCACCCATTATCTACACATGTCTTTTCATCTGAATAAGTACACTCATCAGCTAATACTGGTTGTGATATCATAATCATTCCAAATATCAGTAATAATATTAATAATTTCTTTTTCACTTAAACCTCCATCATATAATAATATCTACTATATCATTATTCTTTAACAAACATGCATTCGCATCATCTGTATCTAAATGTATTTCAAAATAAGATTTATCAGCTATCTTTACATGTACATGTTCTAAAATACTAGCTTTCTCTCCACCTATTCTTACACATACCTCTTTTTTACCCATTAATCCATACTCTATAGCTTGTTTAGGTAAAATATGTATATGCCTAGTAGCTATAATACAACCTTCTTTTAAATCCACTCTACCTTTAGGTCCAATAATAGTAATTGGACTACTTCCTTGTAAATCACCAGAATCACGTATAGGTGGATTAATACCTAATTTATAAGAATCTGTTTTAGATATCTCAACTTGTGTATATAGTCTTATAGGGCCTAATACTCTAACATGCTCAATTTGTCCTTTAGGTCCAGCAATCGTTACAAATGAATTACTAGCAAATTGCCCAGGCTGATTTAGAGGACTAATAAATTCTAATTCATAATTATCTCCAAATAAAGTATTTAAATCTTTCTCTGTTAAATGAACATGTCTATTAGATACCCCGACTGATATTTTCATCTTCTCACCTACTCGCTAATTAAATTATATCATAAATTTGTTATCTTTAAAATATATTTTATTGAAAGGAAGGTTTTATGAATAATAATGGATTTTCTAATATACCAATTTACCCTACTAATCAAACACCAACTATAAATGAACAATCATATGTAGAAAATATTTTAAGATTAAATAGAGGAAAAAAAGTTGAAGTATATATGAGTTTTGCTGATTCACAAGAATGGCGAGATAGAGTTTTTAAAGGTATTATAGAGCAATCTGGTCGTGATCATATCATTTTAAGTGATCCAACTACGGGAAGATGGTACTTATTATTAATGATTTATGTAGACTATATTAAATTTGATGAAACAATTAATACTAGTGAATCTTTTTATCCAACAAATTAATATAAATACTTGTAATGCGACTTTAAGTTTGCTATAATTGTGTTAAGGTGGTAGTATGACAATTACAATCATAACTTTATCTATAGTCATTGTCGTTGGTATCATTATGATTGCAGCTATTTCTATATATAATCAACTACAAGACTATATTATCAGAATAAATGAGGCTGAAGCTAATATTGACTCTGTATTACGTAAAAGATTTGATTTATTAAACAAAGCTATTAGTGTTATTAAATCTAATGTAGACGAAGAAATGGATAATAATGTATTATCTATTATTGATACTTTACGCTCTAAAAAATTATCTAATTTTGAATTAGATAGACAATTATATGAAGCAATTAATGAATTTAACATTTATGCTGAAACTTATGATAAATTAAAAAAATGTGATTCATATACAAAGATTGAAATAAACTTAATGGAATCAGAATCTGAAATCACTGCTCTACGTAAATACTATAACGATATCATTACTGACTATAATAAGATAATTAGAACTTGCCCATCTAAAATAGTAGCTAAAATAAATAAATATAAAACGAAACCATACTTTGATGGCAAAAATATGGAAGATGATATCGTTAATGATTTTAAACTATAACCCCTTTATTTAAAACATAAAGGGGTTTTAATTTTCCAAAACTATTTTTTATTTTTTCTTAAACCTTTAATAAATATATAAATAAAAATGAAACCAACTACTCCCCCTGATATATACATTAAAAATTGATAATGTTCTATTTTACTATTTCCTTTTTTTTGTTCCTCATCACTATTTTCTAATTTAATAATATATTCTCCATTTTTAGAATAACCATAATTTTCACGTGCATATTTAGCCAAATACTCAGGATCCTTTAATTTATTAATTTCTGTTTTTAAATTATCAGCATCTTCCTGTAAACTAACATATTGCGATTCTAAATCCTTTTTCTGTTGTTTCAAAATTCTAATATCATTAATATTACTAAAAAAAGAAAAGAAAAAATATAAAACTATAATAATACAGATAGGACCAAAAACAATAATTCTTCTCTTAGCTTGAGCTGATACTGGTCTCCTTTTCTTTGCCATATAACCACCTATGTTTATTTTATCATTTTTTATATAGTTTGACAATTATATTAAAAAGATAAAATCCAACTAATACTGACAACAATGAGTAAATATGAAATATCCCATCTCCAAAATACTCAATCATTATAAAATATAAAAAACTCATAATTCCTAAAAAAATAATTGTATCAATAATGTTAATAACTGTTTTACAATCATATAATAACTTATTACAAAGATTAAAACTAAGAGCAAATAATAATCCAAAAATAAAAGATGATATTATTAATTTAATTTGAATAGATAAAGCTATCATTTAAATAATTTTGTAAATAGACTATCATCTTTATCTTTTTTACCATTATCAGTATAACTCAAACTATTAAATGTTCCCTTAATGGTTACATTACCTTGATAAGTATCTAATTTAATAATCTCTAACTCTGAACCTTTAATAAGCAAAAAACCCATTGTCGTTTCTAATAAAAATTCATGATCATCAAAATTTTCTATTTTTTTTACACCACTAATAATAATATTTTTACGTTCAGTTAAACTAATATTATGGTTAAATGAAGATATTTCCTTGTCCATTGTATCCCTCCTAATTATATATATGAATTAATTAGAAGATTAGAACAAAGTATATTTTACTTAATAATATTGCTTTTGAATATCCTCATTTGAAGATTTAATATGATTACCAATAATTTCAGATACATCAGTTAAAGTTACAAAGGTAGAATGATTATGCTCTTTAATAATTTGTTTAAATTCTGGTATTTCTATTCTAGTAATAACGGAATATAAAACAGCCTTTTCTCCACTAATTAATCCTTTACCTTCAATTATGGTTACAGTCCTACCTAATCGATGATATATTTGATCGGCTATCTCACCTGCTTCATCAGTAATAATGAAGGCAGCTTTAGCTTGTTCTAGGCCCTCTGATACAACATCAATTATTTTAAATGTTATAAAATATGTAAGCAAAGAATATAATGCTCTATCAAAACCAAAAATAATACCAGCTACACCATATATAAATAAATTAAAAATTAAAATAACTTGACCTGTTGATAATGATGTCTTACGACTTAAAACCATAGCTACTGACTCAGTACCATCTAAACATCCCCCAAAACGTAATACTAATCCAACACCAATGCCTAATAATAGGCCACCAAAAACAGTTGCTAATAACATATCTTCAATAATAGGCTCAATATTATGAAAAGATGTCAACAATATGGAAAACATTACCATACTATATATGCCTTTAATCAAAAATTGTTTTCCTAAATGACGATATCCAATATAAATAAATGGTATATTTAGTATTGCAACTAAAATACCTAAAGGTACTTTAGATAATTGACTAATAATTATTGATATACCAGTAATACCCCCATCTAATATTTGATTAGGTACTAATATAGTATCTAAAGCTATAGCTGCTAATAAAGCACCTATAGTAATTAAAATAAAATCTAAAATATTTTTTATAATATTATCTTTCATATAATCTCCTTTTGAAAAAGGACAAACTAAGCTTGTCCTTTTAATATATCAAATACTTTTTTCACTTCTACATCATTACGAACCATTTCCAACCCACCAAATTGTTTCAAAAACTCATCTTTATCCATTTTATATTTATCAACAATCTTCTCTAATTCAGCATTAACTTCTTCATCACTTACTTCAATTTTCTCATTTTCAATAATAGCACTGACTAATAAACGGTATTTTACTCTCTTTTCGGCTTGATTATGATATTCCTCTTTTAATTTATCTTCATTCATACCAGTAAATTGATAAAATTGTTCTAGTGTAATTCCCTGCATCTCCAAATTATGACCATACTCATCAATCATTCGTTCAACTTCCTCTTTAATCATAATCTCAGGAATCTCTACTTCCATATTAGATGAAGCTTCTTCTAACAACGCATCAATCCACTCATCATCAGCTTTTTTCTCTTTTTGAGCCATTATATTTTCTTTTACTTGTGCTTCTAATGCTTCCTTAGAATCAATACCTTCCATACCTAAATCCTCAAAGAAATCTTTATCCAATTCTGGTATCTTTACTTCTTTTACTTCATTTATTTTTACTTCAAAAACAACAGCTTGTCCCTTTAAGTCCTCAGCATGATAATCTTCTGGAAAAGTAACATTAATTTCTTTCTCATCGCCAGCTTTTAAGCCTATTAATTGTTCTTCAAATCCTGGTATAAAAGTACCACTACCTATTTCTAAAGAATAATTTTCAGCTGTACCACCATCAAAAGCTACACCATCCTTTAATCCTTTAAAATCTATAATAGCTATATCTCCATTTTCAATAGCTCCATCTTTTAATATATTTTCTTTATAGTGTTCACGCATATGATCAATAGAATGTTCTATTTCTTCATCAGTTACTTTCACTTCTTCTTTTTTTGCTTTTAATTTTTTATATTCCCCTAATTTAACTTCCGGTTTTAGAGTTAATATAAACTTAAATGATACTTCTTCTTCATCAATAGAATCTATATCAACTGTTGGTCTAGCTACTATATTTAAATCAGCATTTTCTTCTAATAATTTATCATAAGCTATATTAATTGCTTTATCAGAAGCATCGTATAATAATGACTCTATACCATAATGTCTAACAAAAATATCTCTACTAGCTTTACCTGGTCTAAATCCTGGTATCTTTGCTTTTTTATTAGCTCTTTTAAAAGCATCATCAATTAATTTTTGCCATTCTTCGCCATCAATTTTAATAATTATTTCTTTCTCGTTCTTCTTTTCCATAAACATTCCTCCAGCACATATAGTATATAATAAAATGCTTGTTTAAGCAAGCATTTTATTCATAATTTATAAATTAAACATTATCTAACTTTAACATCAGCATAAACACCATAATGATCAGTTATACCATTCAATTCAGTTATTAAACCTGCTTTCTCTATCATCCATGTATCTGGTATAAAAATATGATCAATAGCTGTTTTATTACTAAAATGCTCAGCGTTAGTTTTATCATTTACCGGTATTCTTGTTAAACCTAATTGTTCTAATGCCATTATAAACTCTTTAAAATGTTCATCAGTAATTTCCATATTAAAATCTCCAGTTAATACAACTCTCTCGTTTTTTAACATTTTTATAATCTTATATAATTTTTTCAATTGTTGTTTTTGAACATTAACAATATTATAATCTAAATGCGTATTAAGAATGTGTACAATTCCCATATTAGGATCAACTATATCTACCATAGTGACTATTCTCGGCATAATTGAACCTTCTTTTAAACTTCTAATTAAATCTTTAGGATTATTAGAAATCCATGGCAATAAACTAGTATTAGTATGTAACACCTCTCCACTTGTTATAATAGCATTATTTTCATTCCAATCCTCTATAGACTTTATACCTCTAACTAAATTAGAACTACCATAACGATAATTACCATATAATTTATATTTATCTAAATTATTCACCAAACGATTAGAAAATACTCTAGTTAATTCTTGGGTTCCTAAAAAATAATAACCATTTTCTTTAATATAATTAGCTAATATTTCAGCATTATCTTGAATATCAGTCAATCCTCCACTACGATTAATTTTATTATTTTGAGTATTTAATGTACCTATCTTAATATCCATAAACTAATTAACACCTCTTTACATTTTCTTTTTATCATTGCTTTATCCTTAAAAATTATCCTTGTTTCATACATATATTTATCTTTAAAAGACAAATTCAATAAATATTCAAGTTAGTTCAAATTACTTAATTTTTATTTTTACTTTATTATTATTTTCTTCTTCTATAAAACTTTCATAACTAGTATTTATTGTTCTCTCTAATTCTGGAGTAAACTTAGCTATTACTTCTTTTCTTATTAATTCAAATTTATCAATTCTATTATTTTTTTCATTTATACAAGCATCTATTTCATTATTTTTAATTTTTAAATCCATAATTTGTTTTTCAAAACTTTCTTTATTTTTTTCAACTTCTTTAGCCTTTTCAAATTTATTACTAATATAATCTATAGAATATTGCACTTTATCTATTGCTAAATTCAAAAAATCTTTTGAACTCATACCGTCATTTACTGAAGATAGAAAATTAGGTAATTGATCTAAAACAAATAATGTTACACTAGATAATAAAAGTGTTAAACTAAGAGTAGTATTGAAAAGTAACCCTATCGTAGCAACTGGAAATGATGAAAAAAATATAACAAAAATTGCATATAGAGCTGCTTTCATAAGTTTTAAACCTTTTAATTTTTTCATATAATATTGCTTTTCACTTATAAAATTATTATGAAGCTTTAAATCAGCTTCTAATTCGTTCTGTTCATTTGTGTTGACATCTTTTTCTTTTTTTAACAATTCAATTTCTTCTTCTAATTTATTTATTTCTATCATTGCTCTATCCATAAAAAATTCCTCCATTTCATGTGGATATTATACACATTTTCTTTTAAAAGTCAAATTCAATAAATATTACAAATATCTAATTTTATTCATAATTTATAAATTAGCTTTAACATCAAAATGGACAGCATGATGATTAAATTCAATTATTAACCCTGCTTTTTATATTGTTCATGATGCAGGTTTTATTTAAATTATTTACCAAAATATTAAATACTCTAGTTCATCCTCTATTACGATTATTTAAAGTTCAAATTTAGTAACTATAAACTACCTACTTACTTTTTTAACTACCTCTTATAATTTTTTCTTTTAAAATATCTAAAGTTTCTTTATAATTAGGACTATTAGTAATATAACTACCTACTACTTGAATATCAGCATCTAAACATTGATCAATAGTATTTATATTTACTCCTCCATCTACTTCAATTAAATAATGATATTGCTTTTGTTTACGTATTAATTGTAATTCTTTTACTTTACTAATATTTTCTCTAAGAAACGGTCTACCACTAAAACCTGGTTCAACACACATTACTACGACTAAATCTATGTATTTCAAATATGGTAACAAAGTTATTATTTGTGTTTTAGGATTAATAGCTATACCTACCTTTATCCCAAGGGAATGAATATAATCAATAAGCGCTAACGGATATTTAGTTGCTTCTATATGAAAAGTTATATATTCCGGTTTTAATTCTTTATATATATCAATATATTTAACAATATCTTCAACCATTAGATGAACATCTAACTTTGTTTTTAATGAAGGAATATCAGTTAAGTTAACATAGTTAGGTACAAATAAACCATCAGCTATATCTAAATGAATATAATCAGTTTTTAACTTATCAACTTCTATTATTTTATCATTATCATCTTTAATTCCTAAAATAGATATTGCTATCATATTATCACCATTATTAGTATATCAAAAAAAGGAAGAAATTAATTATTTTCTTCCAATAAATTTTAAATAGTTGTCATACCTTGATGTCAATATATCACCACTAATTACTTTTCTTTTTATCTCACAATCTTCTTCTTTATCATGCATACAATCAGCATAACCACATAAATGACGATATTGATTAAACTCAACAAATTGATCCCTAATATCAGATAATGACATATTATCAAAGTTTAGATATGAAAATCCTGGAGTATCTGCTACCAAACCATTAAATACGGGAAGCAATTCTGTATGTCTAGTAGTATGTCTACCTCTCCCTAAGGCAGTTGACACTTCCCCAATAGCAATATTTAAACTACTATCTAATTTATTTAGTAGTGTACTTTTACCTGCTCCACTTTGACCAGCTAAAACACTAACTTTATAATCAAAAATCTCTTTTAACTGGTTATCAGTATTATAATATACTTCATAACCTATTTTTTTATAATATTTAACATAATTATAGATATTTTGTTTTTCTATTTCATTAAGTAAGTCTAATTTAGTTATACAAATAATAGGTTTTATATTATTATATTCAATCACTACTAATAATTTATCCAATAGATTAGTAGAAAAAGATGGAATATGAGTACTAGTAACAATAATAGCTTGATCTACATTAGCAATACTAGGTCTAACTAATTGATTTTGCCTTGGCAATATATCAGTAATATATTTATCTTGAATATTAACTATAACATAGTCGCCAACCAAAGGTACCAAGCCTAATTTACGAAATTTACCACGAGCTTTACATACTAATAATTCATTATTATCAAGTAAAACACTATAATCATTACTAATTTGTCTTATTATTTTACCTTGCATTAGTACCACTATTTGGCTTAGTTGTACCAGTATTGCTACCAGAATTACTACTATTTCCACTACTTGAATTAGAATTATTACCACCAGAAGTAATGTTATTATCGTCATCATTATCTTGTTTATCAACTTCCTTAGCTTTAGCAATCTTTATTACTAATGTTACACCAGTCTTAACTTCAACCCCAGCAGCTCTACTCTGTGATAAAATCGTGCCTGGAGTTTGAGTGCTTTCTTCTTCTTCAAATTGACAAGTAATGCCATTATCATCACAGAATGCTTGAATAGAATCTTTATTATAACCAATTGTAAAATCAGGATATACAGTGATTAGCGTTGCATAGAATAATTCTACTACACCATTCTCAGATACTCTTGTTCCCTCTTTTTTATCTTGATCTACAATCATCCCTTCAAATACTTCACCATTTTCTGAATCAGTTGATGATATCTTACGTGGTGTTTTTACTACTCTAATACCAGCATTTTGCAATTCAATTTCTACTACTTCAATATTTTTGCCAGTATAATCCTCTAGTTCAATACCAGACAGACCAGATGAAATTAATACTGTAATTTGACTACCTTTTTTAACTT
The DNA here is from genome assembly GCA_947595045.1 of uncultured Bacilli bacterium. Taxonomy (GTDB): domain Bacteria; phylum Bacillota_I; class Bacilli_A; order RF39; family UBA660; genus CANQEN01. The sequence goes on from CANQEN010000011.1 coordinate 12,070, forward strand.
TAGTTTTATCAGCTTTGCCACTTTTGTAACCAATAGCCTTACCCTCTTCTATTTCTTCACTTTCTTCTTCTTCAAAATCAACTTCTAAACCCAAATTAATTAATTTCTCTTCAACAGCATCTTTACTTTTATTTTCAATATCTGGTAAAGTGACAGTAGCTCGTTTACCCTTATTAATGCTAACAATAGCTATAACTGAAATGATAATAATTAAAGCTGACAAAATACTTCCAACAATAAGTAATATTTTTTTTAATTTACTATTTTTATTCTCTTCTGGTTCTTCTTCTGTACGATCTTCTCTTCTTTTAGAAGTAGCTTTAATTTCTGATAAATTGCTAATCTCCCTAGTTTCATCTAAATCTTGTTCAGCATACCGATATACTAATCTTTCTTCATTACGCCTTTCACCATCTAAAGCTGTTTTCAAATCTTCATGCATCTCAGCTACTGAATCATAACGATTTTTAGGGTTTTTAGCACATGCTTTAAATACAATATTTTCAATACTTTGAGGAATCTCGGGATTTCTTTCACATACACTAGGGATTTTCTCTTTCATTTGCTTTATAGCTATTTCAACTGCATTTTCACCCTTAAAAGGTAATTTACCTGTCAATAATTCATACATTAAAATACCTAATGAGTAAATATCACTTTTAATAGTAGCACCTTTACCATTAGCTTGCTCTGGTGGTAAATAATGAACTGAACCCATAACAGAATTAGTTTGTGTTAATTCATTACTATTTAAAGCAATAGCAATACCAAAATCAGTAATTTTAACTCTACCATCTTCTAAAATTAAAACATTTTGTGGTTTAATATCGCGATGGATTATATAACTATCATGAGCACAAGCTATTGCACTAGTAAGTTGTAACATAATATCAATAACTTCGGATAATGATAAAGCTCCTCTTTTCTTAATCAAACTTTTTAGTGTTTTACCATTAACATATTCCATAACAATAAAATAATTACCATCATCTTCTCCAACATCATACATTTCTACAATATTAGGATGATTTAAGGAACTAGCTGCTTTAGCCTCTCTTTGGAAACGATGAACAAACTTTTCATCATTGGCTAAATCACCTCTTAATATTTTAACAGCTACCTCCCTATCTAAAATAGTATCATAAGCTAAATATACATTAGCCATACCACCTTCGCCTATAGTTCGAATGATTTGATATCTTCCATCTATTTTTTGCCCCTTAACTATCATATTCATTATCCTCCTTAATCAAATATGCAATCGAAATATTATCCGTCCCCCCACGATTATTACATTTATAAATCAACTTTTGCAACTTTTCATCAATAGTCATATCACTATTTAATACCTTTGCTATTTGTTCATCATCTAACATATTAGTAAGACCATCACTACATAGCATAATACCATCTATATTTAATTCCACTTTAAAAATATCCATTTCTACTTCTGTATTAGCGCCTAATGCTTTCATTAATACATTCTTACGAGGATGATCTTTAGCTTCTTCTTCTGTTAATTCCCCACTTCTAACTAACAAGTTAACTAATGTATGATCAATAGTAATTTTATGTAACTTACCATTTTTCATAACATAACCAGAAGAATCGCCAATATTACCAAACAAAAGAAAAGTAGGAGTTATAACAGCTAATACCACCGTAGTACCCATTCCCTCACTCTCAGGGTGATTGCTGACATACTTAAATATCTCTACATTAGCTTCGCTCACAGTACTCTGTAACCAATTAATCGCATCTTCTTTATTACCAATACTACTTATCTCACTAAATCTTTTACCAATATGTGATACAGCAATGCTAGAAGCCACTTCTCCATCTTTATGCCCCCCCATACCATCGGCTACACACATCAGAATCTCACCAATTCCATTAGTTACAATAATAACACTATCTTCATTTCTCTCCCGTACTTTACCTGGATCGGTTAAATAACCATATTTCATCTTATTCCTCCTCGTAATTTGATCGTAGTTGTCCACAAGCAGCATTAACTTTACTACCAAACTCTCGACGAATAGTAACTGCTATATTATGTTTTTTTAAATAGTCATAAAAAGCTAAAACGCTACTATGATCACTTTTCTTATAACTAATATGACTTGTCTCATTATATGGTATTAAATTAATATAACAATTAATACCATATACCAATTGACATAATTCTTCTGCACACTCAAGAGAGTCATTTACATCTTTTAACATAATATATTCAAAAGTAACTCGTCTATTAGTCTTTTTTATATAATCTTTTACACTTTTCATTAACACATCTAAAGGATATGCCTTATTAATATTCATCAATTTACTTCTAAGTTTATCATTAGGTGCATGCAAACTAATAGCTAAATTAACCTGCTTAGGATAATCGGCAAACTCATTAATTTTAGGTACAATACCACTAGTTGAAATAGTAATATGCCGACTACCTAAATCAATACCCTTTGGAGTATTAATAATATTAATAAATGATATCATATTTTCATAGTTATCAAATGGTTCTCCTATACCCATTAATACTAAATGCGAAATACGTATATTTAAATCAGCTTCAACCATTAATAATTGGACAACCATTTCATAAGTATCTAAATTACGAACTTTTTTAAGCCTACCACTTTCGCAAAAACTACACCCCATATTACAACCAACTTGTGTTGAAATACATAAACTGTTGCCATAATCATGATGCATTAAAACTGCCTCAATACGATTATGATCACTAAGTTCAAATAAATACTTAACAACATCTATATCTTCTCTTTTAGTAACTATTTTTAATTTCATTATATTAAAATCTTGTTTTAATTGACTAATAATATCTTTACCTACATTAGTCATTTCATCAAAACTAGATACTCGTTTTTTATATAACCATTCAAATACTTGTGTAGCTTTAAATTTCTTAATATTATGTTCTATAAAATATGTTTCTAGTTCTTCTAAAGTTATTCCATATATATTTCTCATATCTACACCTATTCACATTATATCAAAAATAGTAAAAAAAAAATAGTAATTTATACTATTTTAAATATAAAATCAATTTCAAAATTCAAGCTTATTATCAAGGATAAATATATTAAAATTCCCAATATAATATTCCAAAAGCGATATAATATCCAATTAGCATTATGAATAACTAATTTTAATAATTAAAATATATTTATTTATTAATTAAAATACGGTATAATATTTATAGTAAAGAGGTGATATTATGGCTAACAAAAAAATAGATTTATCAGATATTAAAGAATATGATTTGGATAAAACTTCTTCTTTTACTGATTTAATGAGTCGTAGTGAACGTAGAGCTCATAAACGTGCTAAAGAACAAATAATAAATGAAATGGATAAAGAAGATAATCATAAGTCAAGAAAGAAGAAAAAAGAAAATAAGGAAGAAATAGCAGACACTATTGATGATATATCATATGATGATATTGATATAGATAACATTGATTTAGAGAATATCGAGGATATTAATCTTGATACAGACGACATAGAGATAATAGATGAAGATGGCTTAAATACTACACAATTATTAGATATCACTAGACAAATGAAATATAATTTTGAAGAGACACAAGAAGAAAATGTTCAAAACAGTAAAAAGGGAGTAACACTTTTAAATATTATTGGTATAGTTAATCTCTTATGTATTAGTTATTATATATATTTATTAGTCTTTACTAATTATCAAGATAATCAACAAAATTATTTAATTACAGGTTCTATTATCGTCGTGTTAGTTTTATTATTTGGTTTATCTACCGTAACAGGAAAGAAAGTTAGTAAAATATTTAAAATTTTAAATATTTTAGCTATTATTAGTTTTATTGCATTTAATGCTTATATATTACTAAAATAAAGAAATGGTATTACCCATTTCTTTTATTATATCTATTTACTTGAATTAATAAGAACAACATAGCTAGAAAACATACACTACTGAGAACAATAACAATAGACAAATATTTATCTTTTTCCTCAGTAATTTTATCAAGTAATGTTGTATCATATCTCTGTACTGAATTTTCAACTTTATCATATAAATAATAACCTTCATAACCAGTACTTGTATTAGTAGCATATAACAAATAATAATCCTTAATTCCATCTAATTTATAAGCTACTACCTTTTTACCATTAATTTTTAATTCTATCTTTTGATATTTACTTTTAGTATCTTCATGAATATATAAATTCATTAAATCAAAAGTAAATTCCTCATATTCAGTATATTCTCCTGTTTTAGTATCATAGGAATAAAAACTAATCTTCCCATCTTTATCTTTAAGAGCCACTAAAGTAATCTTAGTAACTTCATTATATAAAGCAGGTACTTCTATTCCATCTATTTTGATAGTAGTTTGACTATAACCATCACGACTACCTAACAATTCTTTGTTTTTGACAACCGTATAATTATTTTTGCCTATTTTAACTTTTACAGGGTCTTTTTCTTCTAATGTAGCTATAATTTTATATATACGTTCATTACCATTTTCTGCTACAACAGTTACATCAATAGTATTAATACCCTCACTTACAGCTATTTCACCAATTCCTTTAACAGTTGCTTTATCATCTTCTGTCTCAGCACTAATATTAATTGTTTCAGTTCCAGGTTTTAATGTCACTTTATATTCCAAAGTATCTTTATCAAAACTAGGGTCTAATTCATAACCATCAATACTTAAACTAGATAAATAATTATTTTTATTATAAGTAGGATTTACATCAATAGCTCCTGAACTTGATCCATTTGCCTTATTTACAACATTTATGGTTACTGAACGTGATTCGTTATAACCTTGTTCCGTAGAAAATATTCTTAAAGAATTAGTGGTCTTAGGTGAAAAAGTTACAATAGCCTTCCCTACTGATTTTGCTGTAAATATGTAAGTCTTACTAAATGCATCACCACTATCAATAGTATTTTCATCTCCACCCTCTAATACCCCTTTATTAGATGAGTATAGTGTATAGCTTCCCATTATATCATCAGATGAAATAGTTATACTGACTGTAGAACCAACTGTTACTGTTGCTGCTGATGATTTAATACTAATTGAGGCAGCATAAACATTTGGTATCATTAATACCATAAGAATGAAAAATAAGCATCTCTTTAATAAATTCATTAATAATCACCTCTTATTGTAATATACTACCATAATTACCTAACATATATTTTTTTATTCTTATAAAATCTAAAGTATCTACTAAACCATCTTTACTAATATCAGCTGCTTCATAATTACTATCACTTAATGTTATTTGAGCAAGCATATATTTTTTTATTCTTATAAAATCTAATGAATCTATAACACCATCCCCAGAGATATCACCATAAATAACCACTTCATATTCTTTTGTATGACCATTAACTGTAACAGAAACCTTATCTCCTGTTGAAATTACTCCACTATTTTTAATTTCACCATTACTTCCTTTTAATGTCACTTGAGCATTACCATTAGCTTGCATTATTTTTTCTTTGATAGTCTTAATATCACTACCGACCGAAATGCCACTTAAATAATTATTTCCATTCTTTATTCCAGCATTATTCAAAGTACTAACTATATCAGTTGGAGCATCTATTTTATTGCCTGTTAAAATTACATTAATATTATAATTCTTAACATTACCATTTTGAGCTGTTACTTTAATGGTCAATGTTGTATTTGAAGTAATATTAAACGTACCCAAGCCGCTAATGCTAGCACTACTACTTACTGCCTTAGCACCTAAAGTAATGCTATTACCATCTAAGTAATAATTATAATTTTCATTTCCACCATCAAATCCTGTAATATTATTGCCATTAATACTAATACTAGATAAATAATTATTTGGCCACCCACCATTATTTGGTAATGAAGTTGTTGCTGGCATATTATTATATACTGGAATATAAAATACAAATTTTGAATTCAATATTCCAGAATTGATATATGATTTATATGTTATATTAGCTTCACTTGATGGAGCCATTATATTTGTCATATATTGATGATTGTAATTTGTAAAAGGAGATGCTACTTTTCCTGTTGAAATTAAATAATTATATATAACATTCCACTTTTTAAAGTAACTAGTATCTTGACCAGCACTAATATATTTATCATTTTGCCATATTGCTCCACCAACTATAGCTTTATAAGTGGTATCCCATGGTCTCATAGTCGTTGCATCATTTGCACTAGCATAAATAAGACCATTTAATACTGGATTAGCTCCACCTGTTGCTCCAATATTGTAGAAATTATACATACCATTATACTGACCATTAATAGCAGTACCAGGATTAGCTCCATTTCCTACCTCTTGCTTTGACAAAGAAGCCAAATATACTGGACTAACTTTGCTTATTTTTCCGGCTGTCAAAAAATCATCTGTAAATTTTGATAAATAATCATTGGTGAAAATTCCACTAATAGAACTTTTTAAAGCATCATCTGATATACTGCTATCATATGATAATCCTTCAAATTGGAAAATATGCATATCGCTCAAAAAATTTCTTGGATCCATGTAATATGAAACAGTACTATAATTTGCATTATACCATGGATTACTACCATTAACATCATCATATGCAATAAAATAATCGCCATAGTAATTAAATGATGCTGAATCAGTTGCCAAATAAGCATAGTTATTTGATGCACTTTTTTGAACTAAGCTCCAATTAGCTTTAGCTATCTCTCCATTAACTGCGTCACTAAAATCAAGTCCTGTATTAATAGCTTTAAATGTCCAATTAGGATGTGCTTGCTTTAATATTGCTAATCTATTCCAATAACTTTCTGGAAAACCAGCTTGACTAAATTCTTGTTTTAAAGCATCGCTTACATCCCCATTAGATAAATTAGCATGACAATAATATCCAGAATAAGTCTTAGCTTTACTAGCAAAGTAAAAGCTAGTATAAACATAATAATCACTACAAACACTAGGATCATTAGTAGAAACAGTTGAATGACCATCTAAAACAGTTACTACATCACCTGTATCTAGCCAAACAACCTCTCTAACATAGTCATTTAAGTTACTATCACTATAATAACAATATCCAGTTGAACCACTTTTTAAACTACACTTAGCTCCACTAGGATTGATAACTGTTGCTTGATAATCAGCATGTACCCCTATAATACCAATAAATCCAGTTACTAAAAAGCAATATAAAAATAACATAATTTTTTTCATATAACCTTTTTTCATATAACCACCTACTATGATAATTATAACAAAAGTCGACAAAAATAAAAAGAGTTTATCGCTCTTTTATTACTTATAACAATATATTTTTACACATTTATGTCCATATTTCTTATCTTTAATAATTTTTCCATAATTACAATTGAATAATTCTTTCTCATATTCACAAACAATCAAACCATTCTCTTTAATTAAACCATACTCCTCTATTAAATTAATACTATCCTGAATCAAATTATCACGATATGGGGGGTCTAGAAAAATAATATCAAATTTAATATTATTATTTTTAAAATAAAATAAAGCTTCTTTAAAATCACCATTAAATTGATAAGTATTTGTTATACCAACTAAGTTCTCTTTTAAAATACTATTAATCTTACTACTATTATCCACAAAATAGCAAAATTTAGCCCCATTACTTAAAGCCTCAATACCTAATGAACCACTACCAGCAAATAAATCTAGAACAATACTATTAGGTAAATACGATTGAATAGATGCAAATAAAGATTCTTTGACTCGATCCATAGTAGGCCTAGTACCATCAATATCAAATCCTTTTAATGATTTACCTTTATATTTACCACTTATAACTCTCATTAAACCACCAGAAGGATTATACCATATTATCAAATAAATTACTAATTAAATTCATCATATCAAATACTTTATTAATTTTATCTGTTGGTCTTAATTTATATTCTATCTTCATTTCTTCAATCATTTGATTAAATGAATTAGGATTACGTAATAAATTTTTATACCAATAACTATGTTCTCTTAAATACTTAATATATAGGGGATTAGCTTTTAGTTTAAATTGAACTTCTAATGGCATTAATCATCAAAATGTTTATAAAGTGGTTTAGGTTCATATGTATTTTTATTGCTAGCAGCTGAAGTAGCTGTTAAATCCCCTACAACTCCCAATACCCTTTGAATACTATTAATTGATTCTTGTACAGAATCTAAATTTATATTTTTTAAATAATTAACCATATCAGAAAAATTAGCTGATTTAGTTGTATTATTTGTTACTTCAGTATCCTTTAAATATTCATCCCATACTTCACTATCACTACCGTACATATCATACATTTCATAAAACTTTTGCCATGTCATATCATTATTTTTAACATACCTCATTAACCTAGGATTTTCTTTTACAAAGGACTTAAATGCTTCTTTTGACATACCATCACCTAACATATTATATGAATTTTATTAGTACAATTGACTATCTTTGAACACAAAAAAAAGAGAAGATAATCTCTTTTTCCCCCTGATGTGTTATATTATACACACTTTTTCATAAAATGCAACTATTTTCGCCTATTTTTAAATAACTATTTATGATGACTACCATGAGCCACCACCACCTCCTCCAGAACCTCCACCTGATGATCCTCCACCTGATGAACCACCACTAGACGAACTAGGATTAGATGACATAGAAGCTTGAGCTGATACCATTGTAGTATTCATGAATGCTCCAAAAGCCATAACATCGAAAGCATTTGGACTATCATACCATGTTGGTGCTTGCATAGATATAGTCTCAAACTGTTTAATCCATCTATCAGATACCCCTAATACATAAGTATATGGTAAAATATCATAAAAATAGGTTGGATTTTCCATAACCATTGCTTCTAATTTATCCTTTTCAGCTGTTTCTAAATAGTTCTTAAAACCTCTTAATTTTCCTAATATTTCATTGCCATATTTTGTTCTTTTCGGTAAATATTTTAAACAAATTATCATTCCTATAATACAAATAATACCAATTATATATCCTAGTAAATATATAGGATCCAATAATAAGGCAGGAAAAACTACAATTAACCAAGGCATTCCACCAAACATTCCTCCCCATAATATAGCAAATCCTTTTGCTATTATATTTGATATTATAGATAAAACATTTGATACTGCAGATAAAGCAACAGCTTCTCTAATATAAATAGATTGTCTTTTGCTAAATAATATAGAAAACATTACTGTAAATCCAATGACTGGACATATTAAAGCAAAAATTAATACTTCAGCTTCACCATAAGTCACTACAGGTGGAATTGTAATTAAACAATATGTAGCAATAATCATTAAAATAATAAATATTGATTTACTAGATGCTGCTTTTTCAAATATTTTATATTTATTTTTTTTATTATTTATATTTAATAATATTTTTTCCATTGTAATATAAAAATTATTATATAAATCATCATCAGTTACTTCATTAATAGATGTTTCCGTTCCTTCTTTTAACAAATCACTAAAAGATGACGTAAATAAACCATTTAAAAAGATTTTTTCATTTTTATTATTTCCATCATATTCTTTTAATTTTGTTATTTTGAAACCTTTAGATGTTGAAAATAAAGATTTTTCTTCTATTTCTGATATTTTAATATATCCTTTATTAGCTAAATATATTAATAATGATGTTACATCACTATTACTAGCTTTCCCTTTATATAGAAAACCTACTTCTAAACTATTAAATCCTTCAGGTGGATAAAATTCGACAGTTTCAACGACTTGATCATCTCGACCAAATTTATACCACATGAAAATAGCAATACCTAAAAAGATAATCGGAATTAAAAAAATAATATAATCCATTGCATTAACAGATAATCCAGCATTAACAAAATACCCTTCATTTAATTCACATCTAATAGTTAAGGCTTCTCCTATCCCAAGAATTCCATCATAACTTCCTGTTATAGTATTTTCATTAATATTATATTTTACTTTACTATTATCAGTAGATCCTTTATATCCAGATGAAAAACCTATTTTACTTGCATCAAATGCTTTAGGCATAGTTATTGTAAAAGTTATATTACCAATTACAGTATCCCACTCATTACCTATTATATTATAATATAACTCATCATAATCCTTTACCGGATCTTTCCCTAAATTATAAGTATATTTTATAGTATAAGTTTGTTTTCCTGTAACAGTTTTATCAGCTGATCCTATTTGTAATTTATAATTACCATTTTCTCTTGATACCTTATACTCATTATCTACACTTACATTTGTTATTTGAGTTCGATTAGTTGATGTTGTCCCATTTAATCTAGTAATTTTATTTTTTAAAGGTATCGTCCTAAAAATACCATGTTTAGCTGTATTAAAATAAGCTGTAATAGTCTCTGTTATATCTAATGTATTATTTTCATTGACTATAATATTTACATCATATTTATCTATTACATAATCTCGCCATTTATGTTCATCATTTTGACTAGGAGTATTATTAGTCATAATTATCGAATCAACTGTACTAACAGATAAACTATAATAATTTATTTCATCAATACTATGATTATTTAAAATAGTCAAATTAGACATTTGATTAAAGTAAGCCAATCCCACAGTAGCTTTCTCAAAAATAGTTCTTTTAGCTATTACATTATAATTAGCATCATAATAATATACTGTTGAAGTATAATTGATATCATTATTAGCCTTATTATCAATAAAACCAGTTAACCCAAAAGATTGAGTTGATGTAGAAGAATTATTTTTAAATGCAATATTACTAAGTGATAAATCACCTACTGTTAAATCAACACTATCATTTATATTTACATAAGATGTTCTTTCCTCTAAAGCATAAGTATTTGATGAATATATGATAAAACATAATCCCATTACTATAAATAAAGTCAAAAATTTAATCTTTTGTTTCATTATGCCTACACCTTTAGAATTCAACTTTTACATTTTCTCTTTCATTATCATTAATCTCATACATTGCTTTTGCCTTAAATCCCAATAAATGTGCTAATAAATTACTAGGGAACATCTCTACTTTATTATTAAATTCACGAATAACTGCATTATAATATTTCCTAGAATTAGCTATATCATCTTCTATTTTAGTAAGTTGATTACTTAAATTTTGAAAATTTTCATTAGCTTTTAAATCAGGATAAGCTTCAGCTAAGGCCATAATCTTATTGATTCCTCTTGATAATTCTACATTTGTTTTAATCTTTTCATCATCAGACATTTTTTCATAAGCACTATTTCTTAAACTTATAACATCATTTAAAGTACTTTTTTCATGTTCAGCATATCCTTTTACCGTTTCTACTAAATTAGGAATTAAATCCCATCTTTTCTTTAGATATACATCCATCGTAGCGAATGCCTCTTTTACCTTATTATTTAATTTTACAAAACTGTTATATAAAACTAAAGCATATATAACAATTATAGCAATAATAGCTATAACAATATAAATCCACATATTTCATCCTCCTATTCTTAAACAATTTTATCATAAATTTATATATTTTAAAAGACCATTTTTAGATTGAACCATTGGGATAATATATACTTATATTTATTCAGATTTGCCTGTCCATCCTGCAATCTTTACATCGGATTTTAGATTGATGACTGATTACCCATTTCTATCATATTTCCTGCTTTTTCACTTAATCCTTTTGCTACACTATCTTGTTGAAAAAGACATTCTGCTATTCCATATCCACTATTTATATATTCTAATAAGCTGTCCTAAGAATATTTTTCTATTGATTCATTTATAATTAGTTTTATGTAATCATCTACTATTCCTATAATTCGCCATATCTCTCCATTAAATTCTACATAATTATCATGATCTGCACCTCTATGCTGATAGTTGTATTTTTCCTACTAAATATCTCTTAGAACTACTTCCTACTTGGGCATCTTTTATTGCTATTGACCCTATTTCCATATTTTACATTTTAATAATATTCAAAAAAAGTAAGTATTCTCTTTCTAAACTATACTTACTTTGTATAATCACAACTACTACATTTTATATTATTCTTTTTTTCTACTAACATTTCACCACATTCAGGACATTTCTCACCAGTAGGTTTATCCCAATAAGCTGTCTTGCATTTTGGATAATTGTTACATCCATAGAATACTTTACCTCGTTTACTTTTCTTTTCAATTATTTTACCATCACAATTAGGACAATCACATACTTCCACTATCTGTTTAGGATCATTTTTTATATATTTACAAGATGGAAAATTACTACATGCAATAAATTGCCCATATTTTCCATTTCTAATAACTAGAGGATGACCACATTCAGGACAATCTTCGCCTGTTTGTTCTGCCTCTTTTTTTGGCATAGCATCAAAGGCAGCTTTAACAGCAGGTTCAAATTCATCATAAAAAGTTCTTAATGTTTCTACCCAATTTTGATTACCATCAGCTATTTTATCCAAATCAGTTTCCATATTAGCTGTATACTCAACATTAATTAAATGACTAAAACATTGTTGTAATTTATCAGTTATTTCAATACCTATATTAGTGGGAATAAATCTTTTATCCTCTACTAAGACATAGCCTCGTTTTTTTAATGTCATCATAGTTTGAGCATAAGTACTAGGTCTACCAATGCCTAATTCTTCCATAGCTTTAATTAAACTAGCCTCTGTATAGCGAGCTGGTGGTTTAGTAAAATGTTGTTCATGTGTTATCTCAGTCGCTACTATAACATTAGACTTATATGTATCAAATGGAGGTAATATTTTATCTTTCGTATCTTCATAATCTTTAAATACTTTTAAATAACCATCAAAAACAATTACCTGTCCTGTTGCTTTAAATTGATAATTATTATTATCTAAAATAACAGTAGTATTTTCGGTAGTAGCACTTTTCATTAAAGATGCTAAAGCACGATAATAAATCATTCTATATAATTTATATTCATCATTTGTTAAAAATGGTTTTACGGATTCTGGTGTTCTATCAATGCTAGTCGGTCTAATTGCCTCATGAGCATCTTGGACATTATCTTTTTTCTTACTTACCTTTACAGTACCAATATATTCTTTGCCATACTTAGCTTCAATAAAGTGATAAGTACTAGCAATAAATTCATTTGAAAGTCTAGTTGAGTCAGTTCTCATATAGCTAATTAAACCAACTGTTTCACTTTCTAATTCAATACCCTCATATAATTTTTGAGCTATTTGCATCGTTTTACCAGCATTAAAGCCCAATTTATTTGAAGCAGCCTGTTGTAAAGTACTAGTAATAAAAGGTGGTTTTGATTGCTTTTGTTTTTGTTTCTTATCAACTTTTTCTATTTTAAAACTATTAGATAATTTGCCTAATATTTCATTAACTTCTATTTCATCATGAATAGTTATATCTTTATGATTATAATTAAATAAATCAGCTTCAAAATCAGGAAATACACCTGTAATAGACCAATATTCTTCAGGATTAAAAGCTTGTATTTCTTTTTCTCTATCAACTACTAATTTTAGTGCCACTGATTGAACTCTACCAGCACTACTACCATCAGTTTTAGATTGAATTAACTTACTTAATCTAAACCCAATAATACGATCTAATATTCGTCTAGTTTCTTGACTATTAACTAAGTTTTTATCTATCTTTCTAGCATGATTAAAAGCATTTACTACTGTATTTTTAGTGATTTCATTAAATACAACCCTGTCATAATCTGTATCTTTTAAACCTAAGACATCATATAAATGCCATGAAATAGCTTCACCCTCTCGATCTGGATCAGTTGCTAAATAGACATGCTCTGCTTTTTTAGCTTCCTTCTGTAATTCTGTAATAACACTTTTTTTACCCTTCATAGCAACATAATCAGGTTTAAAATCATTTTCTATATCTACTCCAAAACCATATTTACCTTTAGTTGATAAATCCCTAATATGTCCTTTAGAAGATAATACCTTATAATCACTACCTAAATACTTTTCAATTGGTTTAGTCTTACTAGGAGACTCAACAATTACTAGTTTTTTTGACATGCTTCACTTCCTTTTTTCTATTTATATTTTATACACTAATATATTCAGTTTGTCAAATAGCGATTGTCTCTATTATATTATTAGTTATAAATAAAAAAATTCCTTTAAAAAAGGATCTTTTTATTTAATTTATAAACTTAATTCATATGATTTATCTGAAGACCCATCTGCTTCATCTAAATTAGTAACTTTTACATTTGATTTTAGATTTACGACTGGTCTCGTATGCATACCACTACTACCAGCATACATTTCAACACTTTCACCACCATGGCTATTAGCAGCATACACATCGTAACCAGAAAGTTTAACAGGACTTATCCCCCATTGCTCATAAGTTGATTTATACAACCAATCATTTTCGGCACATGCTTCTTCATCTGATTCCCAATTCCATAAAGTAAAATTACAACTATCACTTTTTATAGCTTGAGCATAATCGCTTGGATACATTAATCCTACATATCCATTCCATATTGTAGTTCTTGTTATATTATCTTCTTTATATACTTCCGTTCCTCGCTCTGCATCCATTAAATCTGTTATGTTGTTTAAGGTATATTGTACCATATACTCTGTTCCACCTAAATACCAGGTACTCTTTTCTATCATACTTTTGGCTTTGTCACTTAATCCTTTTGGATTACCACTACTTCCATCAAAGTTGCACTCTACCATTGTACTTTCATCTCCTGCTCTATTTATTCCCTTATAACACTTTCCACTTGCTCTATTCCAATATAAACTTCCTGTTACACTATCACCATTTTTTTCATTTTCGTATCCTGGGTTTAATAACTTCATCAAATCGGCTTGACTCCATTCATTTATTCCTTTACCACTATTTGTCTTTGAATCTGAGCTGTCCCATGAATAACTACCTATTGGCTCATCTCTTATTAATTTAACCTTTCCATCGATTATCCCTATGATTCGCCATGGCTCATCATTGAATGTTACATAGTTATTTGGTGTAGCTCCTCTATATCTGATATTGCCATATGGGTCTACAAAGATATTACTATCATCTTTTGCTTCATTTAACTCATTTAGTATTGTTCCATATAG
>CANQEN010000012.1 GCA_947595045.1 uncultured Bacilli bacterium
AAAAAAAAAAAAAAAAAAAAGCAAGTATCTTTTTTGCAAATTATAATACTTATGCTTTTTCTATTTTCATTTTTTCAATACCTTCAGTTATATCCTCTTTATAGTACTTATAAGTTGCTACTAAAAGAATAGCTACTGGGAAAGATATAAATACACCTATTATACCAAATAAAGCACTACCTGCAAACATAGCAAATATTACAATTAATGGGTGAATAGAATTAGTCTTTCCATAAACAAAAGGATTAATAAGATAACCATCTACTGATGATAAGATAAAGAAAGTAATTAACGTTCTAATAAACAAGCTTGGACTTATAACAAAAGCCGTTATAGATGCTAATACATTATTGGCAATACCCCCAAAATAAGGAATGAAATTAGCAATACCAGCTAAAAATCCTAGCAACAGAGCATCAGGATGTCCAATAATAGTATATGCTAGACTATATTCTATAACGGATATAATAACTATTTGTACCAAACCTGATAAATAACTGCGCATTTCATGATCTAACAATCTAACAAATTTATAACTTTTTTCGCTTCTTCTTTTAAAGAATTTTTTTACTTCCAATCTTATCTTTTCCATATCAATTAAGAAATAGATAAAAGCTGCTATTCCTACAAATAATTTTCCAATAAAAGATATTCCATAATTAATTATATTAAGTGCTCCATCAGATACATATTTAGTAACTGATGTAATAATACTCTTGAAATTATCATTAACAGTTTCCTGTAAATCAGCAAAATCAAAATTCAGATTCCAATCCATTTTATCTAACTTAGTTAAGAAATTGCTTAAGCCACTAAATAAATTTTTTAATTGTTCAATCAATACATTAGAAATAATATAACCAATAATAATTATTATAATTGCAAACCCTATTAACACTATTGCATTACATAATCCTTTAGGTAAATTTTTATTACGTAATTTTTCAACAAAAGGATATAGGGCATAGGCTACAGCAAAAGCTAATACAAAAGGCGTTATAACACTAATAAATTTATTAAAAGTGTCTATCCATAAATGTCCTGTTTGATACATTAAAAAGACTATTAAAGCTATTAAAGCTAAATTAACTAACTTATAATCAATTTTTTTACTCTTTATCATTCTTTATCCTACTTTCTAAAATAATAGTAATCGGCCCATCATTTTCAATATTAACTAACATATCTGCTCCAAAAATACCTGTTTCAACTATTATATTATGTTCTTTTAAAGTCTGATTCCATAAATCATATAATTTTAAAGCTTCCTCACCTTTCATAGCCTTAATATAGCTAGGCCGATTTCCTCTATTAGTATCAGCATATAAAGTAAATTGTGAAATACTAAGAATAGCTCCATTTATATCTAAAAGACTTTTATTCATAATACCATTTTCATCATCAAAAATACGCAGTTTTAATAATTTATTAACTAAATAATTAATATCATCAACTGTATCACTATGAGTAAAGGAAACTAATACTACTAATCCAGATTTAATAGATCCAACTATCTGACCATTTACAGTTACACTAGACTTTAAACTTCTTTGAACCACTAAACGCATTATTTAATAAGCCTTTCTACTTGCAATACTGTTGGTATATTTTCTATATCATGAATTAATTTTTGTAATCGCTCTGTATTACTAACTAATACACTAATAGTTATAATTATTCCATCATTACTATTGATAGTATTCATATTATTAATAGTTATATCTGTATTAGTTGTTTTAGAAATAATATCTAAAAGTAAATTTTTATTTTCTATGGCCTTTATTAAAATATTAGTTGCATACCTATTTGTAATCTCATTATTCCATTCGGCAACTATAATTCGTTCATCTAATTCACTAACATTAGGACAAATACTGCGATGAATAGTAATACCATTACCCTTTGTAATATATCCTAACAAAGAATCTCCCGGTATTGGTTTACAACAAGAAGCTATATTAGTTTTCACATCATCAGATCCAGCTATTATTATATCATTTTTGCTAACACGTTTTGGTTTTTCTTCAACATTATTAATTACTTTATCTAAAATAATCTCTTCTTTTGTTTTATTATTATTATATAAAACATTAACTACTTGTATAGCAGTAAATTTTCCATTACCAATATTAGTATATACTTCATCTAAATCTTGCACTTTTAAATTATCTAATAATTCATTAATAGATTCATTATCAAAAAATTCAGATAGAGGTATTTTCCTTTTTTTTACCTCTTTAGTTAATAACTCTTCTCCCCTTTTGATATATTCTTCTTTATCTATTTTATTATAAAAAGACTTAATTTTATTTTTAGCTTTAGGTGTATAAGCCATATCCAACCATTCACGAGAAGGTCCAGGACTATTTTTACTAGTATTAATTTTAACAATATCTCCGTCGTTTAAAACATAATCTAATGATACTATATTACCATTAACTAAAGCTCCTACCATCATATCACCAACATCACTATGTACTCGATATGCAAAATCAATAGGAGTAGAACCTTTAGGTAATTCAATTACGCCACCTTTAGGTGTAAAAACATATATTGTATTTTTTAATACATCTTCTTGAACATGATTAACAAAATCTTCAGCACTAGCCTCTGTATCTTTTAATTCCATAATTTCTCTAAAAAATTGTAGTTTCTGTTCCATAGTACTTTGCAAGCTAGCTTTAACACCACTACCTTTTTCTTTATATGACCAATGAGAAGCAATACCGTTTTCTGCTACTTTATCCATTTCATATGTTCTAATTTGAATTTCATAAGAATATCCTTCAATTCCAATAACAGTTGTATGTAATGATTGATACATATTAGTTTTAGGCATAGCGATATAATCTTTAAACCGTTTAGGCAATGGTTTATATTTAGAATGAATAATACCTAGTACTTGGTAACAATCTTGTTCTGTTTCTACATAAATGCGAAGCGCTAATAAATCATATATATCATTAAAACGTTTTCCTTTATCTAATTTTTTGTAGATACTATAAATACTTTTAGCACGACCTTTTATCTCATGTTTAATATTATGCTCAGTTAATAACTGTGATACACTATGCCTCATATCTTGAACATTTTGATCACGCTCTTTTTTAGATTGATTTAATTTCTCAACAATTGAAAAATAAACATCTGGTTTATAATATCGCAATGATAAATCTTCTAATTCACTTTTAAATTGATTCATTCCTAAGCGACTTGCGATTGGAGTTAGAATATCTAAATTTTCTTTAGCTTTCTTTTTTTGCTGTTCTTCAGGTAATACCCATAAAGTTCGCATATTATGAATTCGATCAGCAAACTTTATTATTAAAATACGAACATCTTCGCATAATCCTACTAATATTTTTTTATGATTATCAATAACTGATTCGTTATCATCACTAAACTTTAATTTATTAATTTTCGTAACCCCATTTACTAAGCTAGCAATATCATTTCCAAATAATTCCTCTATTTCCTCATAAGTAGCCTTATTATCTCTTAATGTTTCATGTAATAAAGAAGCACCTAAAGTACTAATATCAGCTCCAATATCGGCCAAAATATCAGCTACATTTAAAGGATGAGATATATAATCTTCACCAGTTAAACGTTTTTCTCCTTCATATTTATGTGATGTATAATCATATATATTTTTTAGTAACAATAATTCACTTTCATCAGTAATATATTTACTTACCTTATTATATAAACCATCAAAAGTCAATCTAGGATTATCTTTTCTCATATTCATCTTCCTTTGCATTCATATCCAGTTTATCATAAAACAAAAAAAAATTAAATATAATACTATCTATATAAAAAAGACTCTGTTTATATTAGCCTTGTTTTTCTAATTCTACTTTAGCCTTAGCTTTTATTCTTTGAATAGCATTATCAACTTGTTTTCTATCTTTATCTAAAATTTTAGCTATTTCTCGATATGTAAATGATGATAACATTAATTCAAACACTTGTGTCTCAAAATCAGTTAGTTTATTACGAATAAGATTCATTAAATTTTCTTCTTCTAAATCATGTATTACTATCATTTCTGGATTATGTCTATTATCTTTTAATAAATATTCAAATGATGTATCTTCCATATCCGTATTATCATATGATAAAGAATCATTTAATGCTTTATGTTTCAATCTTTTAGAAGCAACAATAAAGCTAATCATACTCCTTTCAATACATGTTTTAGCATAAGTATAAAACTTTACTGATTTCTTTTCATTAAAATATTCCATAGCATGATCAAATCCAATCATTCCCTCTTGAATTAAATCACTCAATTCTAAACCAGCATTAGGCGCATAACTAATCATTTTATTAGCTATAGAAATAATTAATGGTTCATATTTTTTTATCATAATATTTTTAGCTTCTTCATCATTTTCTTCTATATATGATAATATTTCATAGTCATTTAAATCCTGATATACCATGTACTAATCCCTCCTTGATTTAAGAGCTTCAAACAAAATAATTCCCGTTGCTACTGAAACATTAAGACTATTTACCTCGCCAAACATAGGAATATTAGCTATAAAGTCACAATGCTCATATACCAATTTACTAAGACCATTACCTTCATTTCCACATATAATAGCTGTTTTTCCCCTATAATTTAAAGTAGTATAATCATCACCAACCATGTCAGTTCCAAACACCCAATAACCATAATCTTTTAGTAATTTAATTGTATTAACCAAATTAGTTACTTGAATAATATTCATTTTATTAGCCGTGCCAACACTTGTTTTTATAACAGTAGCATTTACCTCTACACTACGATTTCTAGGAATAATTATTCCATCTACTCCAGCAGCTTCACAAGTTCTAATTATAGCACCAAAATTATGAGGATCTTCAATATGATCTAATATCACAATTAGACTACTATCTAAATTAAGAACTGAATCTATATTTCCATATTTATAATCAGCCACCTCTAAAATAATTCCTTGATGTAATCCTTGTTCTATTTTATCTAATTCTTTTTTTGTTAAACGTTCTATCTTAATATTTTTTTTATTTAGTAATGATAATATTTTAAAATCATTAAACTGTTTATCTATAAAAGCAATATTTATTATACTATCACTCATTAAATACTCAAGTGCTACATTCTTACCAAATACTCTCATCTAGCCCTCCCTTAAAATATAATTTATAATATTATTAAGTCGATTTAGCTCACCTTTTAAATATAAATAACCAATTAATGCTTCTAATCCCGTTGCATATTTATAAGTTACAATATCGGTATTTTTAGGGCTTGCATGACTTTTATGATTACGAGCCCTCATTACTATATCTTTTTCCTTATCAGTTAAAAAATTATCTGATAACATTTTTTCAAGATAAAAGCATTGTTTTTTAGCACTTACATATTCTACTGCATGTTTTTGTAATTCATATACTTTAGTAATACCTTGTCCAATTAAAAATTGTCTAATATATAATTCATAAACACTATCTCCTAAATATGCTAATGCTAACGAGTTAATACTAAGCAATTTATTTTCAATTAATTGTATATCCTTAATATCCTTATCCCTATTAAATTTCTTTTTCAATTTAATTATGGAACCTATGGTTTGTACTTTATACCCATTAATAATAATGTATTCACTATTATCTATAATAGTAGATAAATTAGTACTAAAATTTAAAATATTATCAATATAATAAATATTCTTTTTTTCCTCTTTATTATAACACTTAATACTATTATTACAGCTATCTAATAATAACTGTTGTAATTGTGGTGTTACTACAATATCTAAGTTCTTAGTTTTATCTTTTATTCCATGCATTACTAAAGCTGCACCTGCTAAAATAACAAAATCATTTTTTGGTAAATTATATTTCTCTATAACCATTAAAATATCATGTTTATTCATTATCCATTCTATCAAAAGTAATACCTTTGATATGCCCTTCCTTAATATCGTTCAAAATGACATTATATACTTTATCATAATCAACTATTCCACCACGAATTAAACAGCCCCTACGTTTTCCAATTAAGTCTAATGTTTCTACAATATCATCATTGATATTAATTATACCATATCTCTCCTCTAAAATACTAGGATAATATTTATATAGCATATTTAGTATATAAATAACAACATCATCTATGGGTAATATTTCTTCTTTTATGGCTGTAAGACTAGCTAAATTATAAGCTACTATTTGTTCATCTAATTTAGGCCATAAAATACCAGGGGTGTCTAAAAGTTCTATCGAATCATTTATTCTAATCCAATTCAATTGTTTAGTAATTCCCGGTCTATTTCCAACATTAGCTACTTTTTTATTCACTAAACGATTAATTAAAGTGCTTTTACCTACATTAGGTATTCCAACAACTAATATCCTAGTTTTTCTCTTTAACATACCTTTTTCAGTTCGCTTACCATTAACATCACGCATTACTTTATCAGTCAATGTAATAAGATTATTGAGTGATATATTTTTCTCCAAATTTACACTAATTACATAATACCCCTTTTTTTCATAATACTTTATCCATTTATTAGTAATTTCCATATCACATAAATCAATTTTAGTCATAACCATAATTCTAGGTTTATTTTTTATATAATTATCAATATCCTTTATCTTAGATGAATATGGTATTCTAGCATCAATAACTTCATAAATTACATCAATTAAATTAATCGTTTCAGATATCAACCTTTTAGTTTTAGCCATATGACCTGGATACCAGTTAATTGGGGAAAATGTAAAACTTTTTATCTTATCTTTTTCTTTCATAAAAAACATCCTTTCTGCATTTTGGTATTCAAACTATATTATTTTTCTTAAATTTAATTGGAGATAGAATATCATCTTTATTACATTTTATAAAGTGAAAATCTTATTTTTTTGAATTTAAAAAAAAAACATTTATTCACTAATACTTTTATATCCAAAAATATCTATAGATTTTAATTAATTAGTATTTAAAATTTATTACTCAAATATAATTAAACCATTATCATTTATATATATAGCCTGATTATCTGTCAGATATAAATCTTCATTAGTATTTACCAAACCATTAGATGAACCTTTATCACAATGAACATCTAATTTATTTTTTATAAAACGAAGTCCCTCTTTGTATGTCCCACTAGTGCAAACACTACCTGCGCTAACTCCTATATATATTCCACCTTTTTCTATAAATTTATCTATAACAGGTTTTATCTTTAATTCACTAATCCTTTCGACTAAGTATTTGGTGCTACCTCCACATACATATATAGCATCATATTTGTTAATTTCATCTTGGGATATTAATTTATGCATATCATAAACTGTAATATTTTCATCAATTATACCACAACTAGTTAAATCATCTAAACATCCTGATAATATCCTAACAGCATCGGGATCATTGGCGGCTGTAATTATAAAAAGTATTTTAGCATCTTTTACATTTACATTTAATAAATTTATAAACTTGTTTTTTATATTTTCATTATCAAACCCAGTACTTGTTAAAATAATCTTTTTCATTTCTTTACCTCCCATTTTCATTTTGTACTTCGATAAATATTGTTGGTATATTAGAATCTTTTATTTCTTTTTCAATTTTTTGTTGCATATTCTTGGCATTAATAAAATCTGTATTTCTTAATTTTGTCCTTTTCAGTAATAATTCATCACTAATGTGTAAATAAACTATCAAATCACAATCTAATAAAACGGTCCCAAACATAGGTATGCCTGGTTTAATACTCAATTTTGTTCTCACTAAATCATCCATCTTATTTCCAATTTCTTCAGTCCAAGGTTCTCTACAAACATACTCAGTCTCTTCTTGTGTTAACAAAGGGAATATTTCATCATCCATATCCAATCCTATATTTATTTCATTTATTAAGGTCGTTTTCCCTGTACAAGTAGTTCCTAAAACACATATTCTTTTATCCATATTTTCTTTAAATATTTCAATTAACTCTTCCATAATTGACATATATCTCACCTACTATTATTTAATGGTATCTTTTTTTATTGCTGTTTACCATCAACTATCTAACTTTCTTTATCAGAATACATTTAAATTTATATATCATAATATTTTATATAATAGTTTCCCATAGGTCATAATACCTTTATTTTATGTCAATTAGGTATTCTAAAGCCATACCTTCCACAATAAATAATAGTTTTATGGAAATCAGTTTCATCACTTATTTCTTTAGCAATAATTTTATACTTTTGATCATCATTTCCATTAAATTGAATTAAATTATATACATATACTTTCAATTACAAAAATATTAATTAAATTTTCTAAAAGAGAATTCTATAAAAGTATCAGAATTCATACTTTATCTATAATTTCTAAAACTTTTTCTTTTATTTAACCTACTAATTCTTTATCTTTTATTATTTTATAATTAATATGATTTTAAATATATAATTACTAAATTTTGTTATTGTTAAAAAATAAATCAATTTCAGGTTTTAAGTATAATACTTTACTCTTATTTTTTTGATATTGATCAAAGCATTGCTTAATTATATGTATACTCGTACTATAATTAAACATAGATGTCAAAGTATTTTCACTATTACATATATTTAAGAACTCATCTTTGATTAACTCAAATATTTCATCACTCATTAAAGATATTATAGCAATTATAAGCTACTGATTGTATATAACTTTCAGCCTTATCATCTTGTTTTTATAATCATCATTTGAGATTAACAATAAAGATTCCATTGCACCTATTAAAGTATTTGTCAAATGCTCATTACGATATAAATAATAGTCATCACATGTTATCCCCAATTTATTTATAACAATATCATCATCTATTATCATAAAATGATTGGTTCTAAAATATGTTA
This sequence comes from uncultured Bacilli bacterium, assembly GCA_947595045.1. GTDB lineage: Bacteria > Bacillota_I > Bacilli_A > RF39 > UBA660 > CANQEN01. Next base: position 8,881 of record CANQEN010000012.1, read on the forward strand.
ATAATGTATTAGCCATATTCATATATACATATGCCAAAGTATATATTTCCTCCAATAATGATGCTCTAATAGTTTTATATTTTTGATTATTAGCTAAGGAAAATAATAAAAATAACCATACATTAGCTATATCCTTTTCTACTATATTAACTATTTTAAAATAATCGCCATTAGAAAGAGAAAAATTTTTTGTTGTCTGATATTCTGAACTATCTGACATATCATTATTCAAATCATCGTAATTATTATGAATAAAATAATTTTCTTTTGGCAACTCACTTACTAATATAACAGATGAAGCATTAATAATAGATTCAATATCATATAAGTCATCATTTTCTTCTTTATCATTCTTTGCACTATCTAATATTACCAATCTGTCTGAAAGTTGGCATAATATTCTATTAATATTTATATTGGAAGAAAATAATGACATAACATCATCTTCAAAGCTATCATGTACTCTTTCATTCACAAGATGATTCATATAAGCATTTAGTTTGCCCTGTGTAAATTTGCAATTTTCATACTCATGATTTTCTACTTGTATAGCCCAATTTAAATACTTTAATGTATCAGTAAACTCTTCATCGTTTTTACGATCGCTAACATCTAATTCAAATAATTTTCGATATAATTTGACAATATTATTAGAGATTTTAATTAAACTACTTATTTGTATATAATCACTTTCTTGTAATTTATATTTCTCCATTTGTTATCACCTTTTCACATATAAATTGCTTTATATTTTACTATAATCAGTTAAATATTGCAAGGCATTTAAGATGATTTATCACTCTCATATTTAGGCTTTAACTCTATAACTAATTCCATATTAGGAACTACTATAGTACCAATAGGAATGCTTTGATTTGTAACAAAACCATAATTATTTATAGTTAATTTCACTTCAACTAAATTAGCCCAATGCATAACGTCAATTCTAGACCATCCTGTCATATCAGGAATAGTAATATCACTATTATTAGTAACTAAAAATACTTTATCATTAGGAATAATCATTGTACCTGCTTTAGGGTATTGGTTAATTATAGTATCACCACTACCTAAAATAATTGGTAATATTCCTCTATTGTTTAAATCATTTACAATATCTGATACATTACTATTAATATATAAAGGTAAAGTATAAATACTATCTTCTCCAATATTATATTGTTCTGTAAACATATTACGATATTTAGCAATATTTTGAATTAATTCTTTAACCCCATTAGCTAAGGAATAAGTCATGGAAGTATTAGGTTTCTTCATAGCTGCATAAATAATAATTTCTGGATCATCTTTAGGAAACATACCAGAAAAAGATAAAATATAATTACTATCACCTGTTAAATAATGCCCATTTTCATATATTTGAGCAGTACCTGTTTTACCAATAATATTAAACCCAGGGATAGCATAAGATTTGCCAGTAGCCCAATTATTATTTACCGTACCATACATTAACTCTTTTAATTTATTAACAGTATTACTACTAATAATTTGATTTTTACTTTTTTCTACTTTAGTTACATCTTCTTTACCTGTACTATTATCCACTATTTTTTTGATAATATGTGGGCTCAACATATACCCATCATTAGCTATCATTGATAAGGCTTGTAAATGCTGAATAGCTGTAGTTGAAATACCTTGACCAAAACCAGCTGTAACAGTATCTAGTGCTACTTTCGAATTAAAATCAATAGAACCAGTTGCCTCACCTGATAATTCGATACCTGTAGTATTACCAAATCCATATTTATTAAAACAACTCTTTAATTCATCTGCCGATAAATGACGAGTAATAATATTAGCCACAGCTACATTACTAGAGTATTGAAAGCCTGTATCAAAATTAATTGTTCCCCAACCTGTCTTTTGCCAATCATTAACAGTATCATTTCCTATTTTAAATGAGCCTGATAAATATTCTTCATTACCATTATATACACCTTTCTCCATAGCACACATATAAGTATATATCTTCATAGTAGACCCTGGCTCATACGTATAAGAAATAGTAGGATTTTGATAACTCATATCTGAACTTAAATTATTCGGATCAAAACTAGGACTAGTACCACTAGCTAAAATAGCTCCTGTTTTAGCATCCATTACAGTAAGTAACATCCATTCAGGATGATACTGCTCAATTGTATCAGTAATAGTACTTTCGACAAAACGTTGAATACTAGCATCAATAGTTAAATAAATGTCCTTACCATCAATAGCATCTACTTTAGTTTCAGGTGTATCGGGGATTTGATACCCAGCTGGATCTTTTTGATACATTAAATAACCATTTTTACCACTTAATATATCATTAAAATTACTTTCAATTCCTAATTCTCCAACAATATTTTTATCATCTAACTTGGCATAGCCAACTACATATGAAGCAAAGGCACCATTAGGATAAAAACGTTTAGTTGATTCTTCAAAATCAATACCTGGTAACTCTAAATTTTCAATTTCTATTTTAGTTAATTCAGTTAATTTAGAACCAACTGTTCCAAACTCAACTTGATAAACACCCTCAGTCATTAAGCGATCTAATAAATAGTTATAATCGGCATCTAATACTTCAGCCAACTTTTTGGCAGTATATTCTGGATCTACAACATGTTTTGGATGACTAGCATCTGTTGTTCGTGATGAATCTAAATAAGCTATTAATGTATATGAAGTTACATTAATAGCCAAAATATTTTTTTCACTATCATAAATAGTTCCACGTTTAGCTATTAACTCTTTTTCAACAGTAATTCGTTTAGCTGCAAATTGTTTTAAATCATCACCATATATTTTACTAGATAGTGATAAATAAGTAAATTGAGCTATTAAAATGCACATAAAAACAAGGAAAAAAAATAAAACAATCTTTGGATATCTCCAATTTTTAACAGTTGTCTTACTTTTACCTTGTCTCATATGCTTCACCTATTTATGATTATATCACTATTAATCATTTATCACAATAATATTTTCATTATTATAAGCTAAACCCATATCCCTAATTACACTCTCAACATTCTCATACGACGTAAGCTCATTTACTTGCATCATCAAAGATTCATTTTTTTTATCTTGACTATCTATCTTATAATTGATTTTCTCAATATTCATTTTTAAATTACTAACTTGAGCTCCAAAAAATATTTTACAAACAAATAATGCTATTAGGCATAAACAACCTGATGTATAAATAATTCTTTCATTTTTAGTAAATTTAGCTTTTCTTTTTCTCTTTTTCATTTTTTCAACCTATTCTTTCTATTATTCTCAGTTTAGCACTACGTGCTCGTATATTTTGTCTTAATTCCTCATCTGTTGGAGTTATTACTTTAACTATTTTATACTTAGGTAAATATTCTTCAGGAATAACTGGTAACTTAGCTATTATAGGATCGATAGAAGTAACTTCTTTAAAAATATTCTTAACTATTTTATCCTCTAATGAATGAAATGTAATAACAGCAATTCGACCCCCAACTTTGATAATATCTAAAGCCTGTCTTAGGCTACTATCTAATACTTCCAATTCATGATTAACTTCAATCCTAATAGCTTGAAATACTTTCCTAGCTGGATGCTTTTCTCTTGTATATTTAGCTGGTACAGCATGCTTTATTACATCTACTAATTCTAAAGTAGTTGTAATAGGTCTATTAGTTATAATATGATTAGCTATTCCATTAGCATATTTTTCTTCACCATAATTTCTAAATATTTTAACTAAGTTTTGATAATCATAATTGTTAACTACATCATAAGCACTAAAGTTTTGTCTTTTATCCATTCTCATATCAAGCCTTGCATCTTGATGAAAACTAAAACCTCTATCTTTTTCATCTAATTGTGGACTAGATACTCCCAAATCATATAAAATACCATCTACTTGTTTAATATTACGCTTAGCTAACTCATCTTTTAAATTAACAAAATTAGTAGGAATAATCTCATATAAATTACTAATTTTACTTAGTCTAATCTGGCTATATTCTATAGCCTCCATATCTTGATCAAAGGCATACAAATATCCTTTAGAAATATGTTTTAAAATCTCACTACTATGTCCACCATAACCTAAAGTACAATCAACCATAATGCTATTATCCTTAATATTTAAATATTTAATACACTCATCTAGCAATACACTTTTATGCATGTGGCCTCCTATATAGTGGTAAAAAGATTGTCAGCAATATCTGATAAATTAGCTTCATTCGTACTAATAAATTCATCCCAACGTTCTTTACTCCAAATTTCTAATCGTTCATCTACTCCTATAATAATACAATCTTTCTTTAAATTAGCATACTCAATTAATGGTACAGGAATATTAATTCTACCTTGTTTATCTAAATCACAAACAGTTGCACCTGATAAAAAAATTCTCATAAAATATCTTCTATCTTTGGTATCAGGTAACTGTTTATATTTATCAATAATTATATCCCATTCTTGCTTAGGATAGACAAATAGACATCCTTCTAAACCCCTAGTAACAATAAAATGATCTTTTAGATAGTCACGTAATTTAGATGGAATAATTAATCTCCCTTTTAAATCAATAGCGTGATGATACTCCCCCATGAACATATAAATCACCCACTTTTTACCACTTATAACCACTATGTACCACTATTATAACCTTAAAATGATTATTTGTAAACCTTTTGATGATAAAAAAATATATTTAATTATATAACTTTACTAAATTATGCAAAAAAAATTACTGTTTTTTACAGTAATCCTTATTATAATATTTTTTTACTCAATTGTTAGAACTAAGCGTTCTTCTGTCTTATTGCCACTAGAATCACTTGCTTCATATATAATAATAGCTTTATCACCAGATTTTAGTGATTCATCCATTAAATATTTATTAATAGTGCAACTATGGGAATTATCTCTACAAGCTGCATTATACTTAATATCATCTAAGTCAATTGGTAAATGTACCTTTTCATCAGTAATTATTGGCAATGTAATAATTGGTGCCTCAGTATCTCTTACTATAACATTACGGGTTATAGTAGATACATTGTTTTCATCATCTATAGCACTATACTCTATACGGTATGATTGTAAAGTATCAGTGCTAATACTACCTATTTGAGTATTTTGATTATATATAGCAGTAGTTATATCATCAATATCTTTATTTTTATAATCTTTAGCTACAACACCTTTATCTTCATAGGAATCACCAATTTCAACATATTCTACTGGTCTACCCACTAAAGAAATTATTGGTGCTTTAGCATTATAATCAGCTAAACTACTACCCATTGTAAATTCAAATAAATAATTTCCGTAATATTTATGATATTGTGAACTACTATTTTCTTTGCCTTTAGTAATAGTAATAATACTATCATTAGGAATATTCACTTTAGTAATAGCATCTTTTATATTTACATCTAAATAACCTTTTTGTTTTAACTCACTAATAGTAATAGAAATAGAATCATTATTTTCTTTAGGCAATGAAGCTGTGTTTTGAAGAGTCCAATTATATGCTGCATCCAATATAGTATTTATATTAGTTATAGCTACTTGGTCACTACCTTTATTAACAGCGTTATTAATAGTAGGATAAGCAATAGCTCCTATTAGTCCTATTAATACCATTACACCTAATAATTCTACCAATGTAAAACCTCTATGATTATTCTTCATTACTTAATCACCTCTGGTTCTTGTAGAGTATATAAATATTTACCATCATATTTTTGATTATATTTTGGTTTACTAGTAGATTGTTGAACAGTAATATTATCACTTCTTTTAAATTTAACTATTTGTCCATTTAAATTATAATATTCATTACTAAGAACTTGTTCTTCTACAAAGCCCTTATCTATTAAATCACCTAACTGAATTTTAATAGAACTAGGACTAGATAATGTAATGCTTTCATCTGTAGCTACATAAGAAATAGCTGATGACAAAATACTATTAATTTGTTCTTTATAAGCATCATTTCTTTTATCCCTTACAATTTTAGTAACCGATGTTATGGCTAAAATGGATAATAAAGATAAAATGGATAAAACTGATACTACTTCGATAAAAGTAAAACCTTTATTTTTCATTACTATCACCTATTTTCATTATAAGATACCAATATTGCAAAGTCAAGGTAAATATATTCTACTCAACATTCCTTTACAATTCTTCTTTACTTAATTTTTTCAATTCAAATAAAACATTCATAGCTTCTAATGGTGTAATTTCTAATGGATTAATATCTTTTAACCTATCTTGAACTTTAGAACTAGGTTTCATTAATTCATCTAAAGGTAATGATTCTTGGATAGTAATAGGTTTTTTAGATTCATTATTTTCATACTGCTCTAATATTTCATTAGCTCTTTGTATTAATGTCGATGGTAAATGAGCTAATTTAGCAACATGAATACCATAACTCTTATCAATACTACCATTTTTTATTTTATGTAAAAAAGTAACCGTCCCATTTTCTTCATGAGCACTAACATGAATATTTTTTAATTTATCAAGAGTTTTATCTAAATCAGTTAATTCATGATAATGAGTAGAAAATAAAGTTTTAGCATGAATATTATTATGGATATACTCAATAATAGCATGCGCCAATGCCATACCATCATAAGTAGCTGTACCCCTACCTAATTCATCAAATAAAATTAAGCTATTACAAGTAGCATTACTGATAGCATGATTAGCTTCATTCATCTCAACCATAAAAGTAGACTCACCACTAACTAAATCATCGCTAGCCCCAATACGAGTATAAATAGCATCAAATATAGGCAAAATAGCTTCACTAGCTGGTACAAAACAACCTATTTGAGCCATTATAACCGTAATAGCTAATTGTCTCATATAAGTACTTTTACCAGCCATATTAGGCCCTGTTATTAATAGTATATCCGTATTATCGTCCATTATAATATCATTAGATACATATTCACTACTTAATACTTTTTCTACAATAGCATGGCGATTATCAATTAAACGTAAATTACGATTATTAGTTAATATAGGTCTCACATAATGGTTCTCTTCAGTAACAGTAGCAAAAGACTGTAATACATCAATCTCACTAATTGTCTTAGCTATTTGTTGTAATTCAGGAATATATGTCTTAATTTGCTCTCTAATATTTACAAATAATTGATATTCTAATTCAATTATCTTTTCTTCAGCATTTAAAATTAAAGCTTCTTTTTCTTTTAACACTGGACTAATATAACGTTCACAATTAGTTAAAGTTTGTTTACGCTCATAACCATATTCATCTTTTACTAAATTAATAGCTCCTTTAGTTATTTCGATATAATAACCAAAGACTTTATTATAACCTACCTTTAAATTCTTAATACCCGTTTTTTCTCTTTCACTAGCTTCAAATCTAGCTACAAAATCTTTACCACCTTTACGCAAGTCTTTTAATTCATCTAATTCTTTACTATAACCTTCTTTAATAAGATATCCTTCTTTTATACTAATAGGAGGTGAATCATAAATACTATCTTCTAATAATTGATATAATTCAGTTAAAGGACTAATACTGGTAAAAGATAAAGCTTCTAATATATTCTTTAAGTCAGGTAGTACTTTTAAACTGTTTTTTAATTGTAATAAATCCCTACCATTAGCATTACCAAAAGCAACCCTACCACTTAATCGCTCTAAATCATATATTTCATATAATAAATTTTTTAAATCCTCTTTTAAAATAAATTCTTCTAATAATTTTTGAACTGTATCATATCTACTTTCAATTTTAATTTTGTCAGTTAAAGGATTTTCAATATAAGTTCTAAGCATTCTCGAACCCATAGCTGTTTTGGTCTTATCTAATAACCAAAGAAGTGAATAATTACGTTGTTTTAACCTTAAAGTTTCAGTTAATTCTAAATTACGTTTAGTATGTACATCCATTCTTAAAATACTTTTATTTTCTCGCATCTTAGCCTGTTGTAAATGACTAAGCGATTTCATTTGATTTTTACTAACATAAGTAAGCAAATGTTTAACTGTTTTAATTAAATAATCATTAGCTAAATCTTTATATATATCATCATACTCTTTATATTCTACTATATCATCTAAAATAGAAACTGGTATCTTAAATTGATCTTTTAATAAATGAGTCATATTACTATCAATAGTAGATTCCACCACTACTTCTTTAACACCTAAGCCTACTAATTCATTTACTACTTTAACATTATCATGTTCAAGTAACATAACACTAATCTCACCTGTTGTAATGTCTGCTATTGATATACCATATGACGTATTAAAATCTAATATATTACCTATATAATTAAACTCATTATCTGCTAATGCATCACTATTAATAACCGTACCTTTACTAATAATTTGAACAATACCTCTTTCAACTATCCCTTTTGCATCAGCTGGATCTTCTAATTGTTCACAAATACCAACTTTATAACCTTTATCAACCAATTTTTCAATATAAATAGTTGCTGCATGATGTGGTACCCCACACATAGGTACCCTCTCCTCTAACCCGGCACTACGACCAGTTAATGTTAACTCTAATTCTCTAGATACCAATATAGCATCTTCAAAAAAGACTTCATAAAAATCACCTAAACGAAATAAAATAATTAAATCTGGGTTTTTATCTTTAATGCTTAAATATTGTCGCATCATTGGTGTTATTTTACTACGATCTATACTACTTATTTTCATTTATACCACCACTATTATTCTAACAAAAAAATGACCTATTGTCCATTTATTAAAACCTATTTTCTAAATAATTAACTGCTTCATCAAAGTTTCTAATAGCAACAATATCAATATCATAACCATATTTCTGCTTTAATTTATTAGCTTCCTCATAGTTATCACCACTTGGTACTAAAAAAACATCAGCCTTCTTTTTGACAGCTCCCTTTAATTTGTACTCTACCCCTCCAATAGGTCCTACATTACCATCTACATCTATCGTACCAGTTCCAACAATTGTATCTCCACCAGTTAAATCTTCTTTAATTAAACTATTATAAATAGATAAAGCCATCATCAATCCCCCACTAGGCCCAGACTCCTTTTTATCTAAATAAAAAGTAATATCAGGTTCTACTTCAACTTGTGGTACTAATTGTAAACTGATACCAATAGCTTTTTTATCATCTATTTCTTGCACAATAGCATATCGATCATACTCTTTATCATTATTAATAACTTTAATGTGTAACTTATCATCAATATCATATTGATTAACAATATCAGTTAATGTATTCATTGAATCTATTTCTTTATCATTAATTTGAATAATTTTATCACCAATATCTAAATTGGTATCACTATCTTCTAATATATACGCAACATATAAATCATTAGATATTATATTAACATCCTTATTAGCCTTTTGATAACCTACTATAGTAGCACTAGCATATGCCTCTTGTAACATAAGTTGTTCCCTAACTAATGCATCTTTATAAGATTCATCATCATACACTACTTCTTCTTTAGAATATACTTTCCAATTAGGATTAATGAACGAAAATAAAAGTAGTGGTAAATTAGCTTTATATTCTGTGACATAGGCTAAATTAAAAGTACCGGTAGATTCATATGCACCATCTATTTTCATTCTTTTAGATACATCAATTAAACCACCTGGGGCATCTATGTAATATGGTAATGGGCAAATAAGAGCTATAGCTAATACTAAATAAATAATAATAAATTTACCATTATTTTTAATATAATTTATAATTTTTTTCATTCTATCACCTATATTATTATAATACCATAAAACCAATAAAAGAAAAAATAATGAACGACTAAATTCATTATTTTTATACTATTAATTTATAATATCATATCTTTTCATTTTTAATATTAATACTTTATCAAAAGTTTCTTGTCAATTACTAATCAGTTTTAAATATTTATTATAATATAATACAGATAATCTATATTCTTATATTGCTAAATTAAAAATAATTTTATTAACATTTAATCTTGCATATACATCAAAATACTTATATATAATACTAATTCCTTAAATCTATGTTTTATATATATTCTTATTAGTAATGATTTTTCTTTATATATGATGCATGACTATCATCATTTTGATTATTAACCGGTCTTATTAAAGATTCATCTGTAGCAAAATATTTAGCATTATAAGGATTTCGTAATCTATTTAATACATTTTTTTCTATTTGTCTGACCCACTGTCTAGTAATTTTCAAATACTTACCAATTTCCTCCAATGTTTTAGGATTATCTCCATTTAGTCCATATCTTAATGTTAAAATAAGTATTTCCCGATTATTCAAATTACATTTTTTTAACTTTTTAATTATATCATCATAATTAGATTTTAAAGCTTCATCTTCTAAATTCTCTGAACTTGGAATAAATTCACCTAATTCACTCTCTTTTTTCTCACCTATTTTATAATTAATACTAATTGGTAATTTATTAGCCTCACATATTTGTTCAATATTGTTTACACTAGTATGCATATATTTAGCCAATTCTTGTTTACTTGGCTCATGTCCTAACTTTAACACTAATTCCCTTTGCATGTCATTTAATTTTTTTATTTTATTAAACATACCTACAGATATTCTAATCGTTCTAGCTTTATTAACAATAGCTTTATCCATTGCAGACTGAATCCAAGAACTAGCATACGTTGAAAATTTATAGCCTTTAGTAACATCAAACTTATCAATAGCTACTATAAGCCCAATATTTCCCTCTTGAATTAAATCTAAAAATTCTAAACCCCTATTTAATCTTTTTCTTGCATAACTGACTACTAACCTCAAATTACTTTCAATCAATATATTTCGAGCTTCAGTATTTCCTCTTAGCAGTTGATAAAACAATTTTTGCTCCTGTTCTTTAGTCAATATTTGCTTATTAAGTTGCCTAAAATAAAATTTAACACCATCAGTAGTATTTATCAAATTTAGTTCATTACAATCTAATACATCATTATTTTCTATTATATCAATATCATTAATTATACAATATGCTTGTATTAATACAATAGCAATATCACTTTTAAATAATTTAGAAATTTCATTAATAGTTGTACTTTTTAAGGTTGTATCCATAATATCTTTAATTAATTTATTTAATAAATCATTAATATTTAATAAATTAATATAAAAGTCAATTGATTCATCAAAAGAAAATTGTGCTATAAAATTAGCTAATATATCTAATTGCTGAATTAACGAAATATTATAGTAAATATCTTTATTATTTTCAATATATTTTAAAAGTATTGATGTAGTATTAGTTTTATCAAGCAATTTCTTTTTAATACTATTTTTAATATTACTTTCTAATTGCATCATAACTTGATTATTTATGTTTTCACCTTGTAAATGCGAATTAGATATATCTGTAATAGTATTAATAGCTGATAATACCATCTTTTTATATTCATTTTGTTCAAAATAAACATAATTATACTTTTTATATAACATATCGATAGTAGGTAACAACTGTGAATACCATTCTGATACTGATTTATTCACTTGCTTCTTCATAATTCCCCCATTACTTTATTTTTTCAGTTCTTTAATTAACGCAAATATAATATCACTATTAGAATAAAATAGCAAGGATAACTTGCCATTATTTTATCAAAACTTTATTACTATTATTATTTGTTTTATCTATGATTACATCTAGATAATTATTAAAATTCTCTTTATATAAAAGTAACCCCTTTTTAACTATATCTTTAACCTCAGTTTCTTCTAATTGAAAAAATTTAACTATAGAATCAATTGTAAAATATTTCTCATCTATACTTCCTGTCAACAATGAAATAACAATTACTTCTTTTCTTGACAATATATTAATCATTTGACTAAATGGAAGGGTTTTTAACATTTCTAATATTTTGATATAACTATCTTCATTAATATCACTTGCTATCAAATTATCTAAAAATTTATTAGCACTATTTTTATATAAATGTAAAACTTTTTTTATTATACCTCTAACCTCAGATTCTTCTAATTGCAAAAATTCAGCTACAGAATCAATTGTAAAATATTTCTCATCTATACTTCCTATCAATAGTGAACTGACAATTATTTCTTTTATTGATAATATAGTATTAATTTGATTTTGATTAAATATAAGTGTTTTTAACATTTCTAATAATTTTATATAGCTATCTTTAGTAACATTATTTTGTATCATTCTAAAATTATTTTGCATTTTGCCATTATCCTTTTTTTTCAAATTATCTAAGCTTTTTTTGATCTTTGGTATCAATTTCTTATAAAAATTATATTTTTGTTCCTCTGTCATATTTGCTTCTGTATTAAATTTTAATTCAAGTAAGTCTCCTTCTTCTTTTGTTAATGTAGTAAGAACAATGTCTACATCTTCTTTACTATATTCACTCAAATAATCATAAATATTACTAGATTTCTTATATTGCTTATATCTGTTAACAAAAGCATCCATATCTACTTTATCATTGTTCTTTTTTTCTTCTAGCAAACTATCTAAACGTCTTCTGATTTTTGGTATCAATAACCTATAAAAATTATATTTTTGTTCCTTAGTCATATTTGCTTCTTTATTATATATTAATTCAATTAAGTCTCTTTCTTCTTTTGTTAATGTAGTAAGAACAATGTCTACATCTTCTTTACTATATTCACTCAAATAATCATAAATATTACTAGATTTCTTATATTGCTTATATCTGTTAACAAAAGCATCCATATCTACTTTATCATTGTTCTTTTTTTCTTCTAGCAAACTATCTAAACGTCTTCTGATTTTTGGTATCAATAACCTATAAAAATTATATTTTTGTTCCTTAGTCATATTTGCTTCTTTATTATATTTTAATTCAATTAAGTCTCTTTCTTCTTTTGTTAATGTAGTAAGAACAATGGATACATCTTCTTTACTATATTCATTAAAATATTCATAAATATTATTATTAGATTTCTTAGATTTCTTAGGTTTATTAGATTTTTTATATTTGTCAACAAAAACATCTATATCTGCTTTATCATTGTTCTTTTTTTCTTCTAACAAACTATCTAAACGTCTTTTGATTTTTGGTATCAAATTATAAAAATTTACTTTTTGTTTATTGGTCATATTTGTTTCTGTATTATATTTTAATTCAATTAACTCTCTTTCTTCTTTTGTTAACGTAGTAAGAACAATATCTATATCTGCTTTACTATATTCACTTAAATAATCATAAATGTTATTATTAGACTTATTAGATTTATTATATTTGTTAACAAAAGCATCCACATCTAATTTATCATTGTTCTTTTTTTCTTCTAACAAATTATCTAAGCGTCTTTTGATTTTTGGTATCAAATTATAAAAATTTACTTTTTGTTTCTCTGTCATATTTGCTTCTGTATTATATTTTAATTCAATTATGTCTATTTCTTCTTTTGTTAACGTAGTAAGAACAATATCTATATCTTCTTTGCTATATTCACTAAAATAATCATAAATATTAGATTTATTATATTTATTAGATTTATATTTATTATATTTGTCAACAAAAACATCTATATCTGCTTTATCATTACCATTTTTTTCTTCTGATAAATTATCTAAGCGTCTTTTGATTTTTGGTATCAATATCGTATAAAAATTATATTTTTGTTTCTCTGTCATATTTGCTTCTGTATTATATTTTAATTCAATTATGTCTCTTTCTTCTTTTGTTAACGTAGTAAGAACAATATCTATATATTCTTTACTATATTCACTTAAATAATCATAAATATTATTATTAGATTTATTATATTTGTTAACAAAAGCATCCATATCTACTTTATCATTGTTCTTTTTTTCTTCTAACAAATTATCTAAGCGTCTTTTGATTTTTGGTATCAAATTATAAAAATTTACTTTTTGTTCCTTAGTCATATTTGCTTCTGTATTAAATTTTAATTCAATTAACTCTCTTTCTTCTTTTGTTAACGTATTAAGAACAATGGCTACATCTTCTTTACTATATTCACTCAAATAATCATAAATATTATTATTAGGTTTATTCATATCATTTTTCCTTTTCTCTTTTCCCTGATTTATAGATTCTTTCTTTGATAAAGCTGTTGTTGTAGGGTGAAACTGCAATTTATTTTTACTAGTCCCACTATTCTTAACAGTTACATTATTACTTTCCTTATTTGGTAATACCAATCCCTCATCTGTTGCAAAATATTTAGCATTATAAGGTTTTCGTAATTTTTTTAAAGCTTTTGCCTCTATTTGCCTAATCCGTTCTCGTGAAACGTTCAAATAATAACCTATTTCTTTTAATGTCTTAGGTTCATCATCATTTAAACCTAATCTTAAAGTTAATACAAATATTTCTTTATCATTCAGATTACATTTTTTTAATTTTTTAACTATATCATTATAATTAGCTCTCAATGCTTCATCTTCTACATTTAATGAATTTGGAATAAAATCACCTAATTCTTTGCCGTCTTTTTCATCCGATACAGGAGCATTAATACTAATTAGTTTGTAATAACCAATTTTATAAATTTCCCTAATTTCATCAGGACTAATATTCATTCCCTTAGCTAATTCTTCTTCACTAGGTTCACGATTTAATTCTAATGTTAGCTGTCTTTGAACACGAGCTAATTTATTAATTGTTTCAACCATATGATTAGGAACTCTAATTGTTCTAGCCTTATTTGCAATAGCTCTAGTTATGGCTTGCCTAATCCACCAAGTAGCATAAGTTGAAAATTTATAGCCTTTAGTAACATCAAACCTATTAATAGCTTTCATAAGGCCAATATTTCCCTCTTGAATTAAATCTAAAAAATCTAAACCTCTATTTAAATTTTTTCTAGCATAACTTACTACCAATTTTAAATTACTTTCAATCAATATATCACGAGCTGTATCATCACCATTTAAAAATCGAGAAAATAATTCTTGTTCCTGATTTTTAGTAAGTAGTGGTTTATTAAGTTGTCTAAGATAGAATGCAACACTATTGGTAGTATACATAGTCTCAAATTCATTATTATCTATAATATCAATATCATTATCTGTTACATCATTATTATCTATAATATCAATATCATTATCTGTTATATCATTATTATCTATAATATCAATATTATTAATTATGCAATAAGCTTGTATTAATGTAGGTGACAGGTTATTTTTAAACAAACTATACAATTTATTATTTGATATTATTTCAACATTAGTATCTAATATTTCTTTAATTAAATTATTTAATATGCTATTAATTTTTACTAACTCAATATATAAATCAATCGAATCAGTAAAAGCTAATTCTGATAGAATGTCAGCTAAGATATCTAATTGTTGTATTTTAGACTTCTCACTATAATTATAATTAAACTTTTCTATATATTTAGACATAATTAAAGTACTTTGTTTTTCATCTAATAATTTTTGTTTAATTAGTTCTTTAATTTTTTGTTTTAATTGATAACTAAACTGTTTAGTTATATCTTCCCTATCTGACTGATTGAACTTCATATTATTTAAAACTATCGATACTATATTTTTATATTCATTTGATTCCAAAAAAACAAAATAATATTTTTTATATAAAGTATCAATAATTGGTGAAATTTTTGAACTCAAATCTAATATAGCTCTTTCATTACTTAATTTTGCCATAATGTCTCCTAACTATATAAAATAAATTGCATTTATAATAACATTTTTTTATATGATTGTCAAAAAATATGGCAATCGTGATGTAGTAAAATAGATGTGGGAAAATAAATTTTTCTAAAATAAAAGAGAAAACACTCAAAACTTAAAAACTGTTATATAATTAATTTAACCAAAAATAAACAGACCTTTAATAAAAGCTCGAAGCTTAAAAGGTTTTAAGGAGTTGTTTTCTCAATGAATATAATATCATTATTTAATAGTTTTGTTAACCACCTAAATAATATTTTAGATAATAACCTTTTTCTTCATCAATTAGAACATAATATTCTTAATTC
>CANQEN010000013.1 GCA_947595045.1 uncultured Bacilli bacterium
AGAAGTGATATATAATATATGTGGCATGCTATCTCCATTCTAGGTATAAAGTATGCCACATAAAAATAAAAGAGCCAATGGCTCTTTTATTAACACAATTTTATTAATAACATATAATATTTTAAGAATTAATTGACACATAATATTAATAATGCTAGAATAATATTATAAATCAATGAGGAAGATAAGTAGGAAAAAGTTATTTTAGATAGAGAACTCATGGTCGGTGGAAATGAGATAAAAGCTTTTTTTGAATCTACTTCTGAGAGAAATTAATAGTTTCCGGGTAATACCGTTATCATAATTAAGTTAAAAAGAGGATGGTACCACGATTAATTCGTTCCTTAGACCATTCTCTTTTTGTGAAATGAGGGATATTATGATTGATATGCATTATGATTTACTTACTGTGGCTTACTTATCATATATTACAGGTGATGATAGTGTCTTAAAAGATATATGCAAACAAATAAATAATAGTGGAGTAACTGGTATAGTAGCTAATTTATATTTTATGTCTAGGGATGAGATGAGGAAAGAGTTACATTCTAATTATTATAAAGATGATATAAGTGTTAAAGATATGTTTAGAATAAGTATGGATATTATTAATAAGTATTTACCTAATATAGATATATTACCTAGTATAGAGGGTTGTGACTATATTAAAGATGAATATGAATTAGAAGAGTTATATAAATTAGGGTTACGATCGATTATTTTAGTTTGGAATAATAAAAATAAATATGGATCAGGTATTAGAGATAAGGGTGGATTAAGTAGTGATGGTATTAAATTAATTAAAAAAGCTATTGATTTAAATATAGGGATAGATTTATCACATGCTAGTTATTATACTTATAAAGATATTATTAATATAATAAAAGATAGTGATAAAGATGTTGTTTGTTATGCAAGTCACTCTAATATAAAAAGGATATGTGATAGACCTAGAAATTTAAGTGATATACAATTAGATATGTTAAAAGAAGTAAAAGGATATATTGGTATAGTAGCATATCCTCCATTTATTAGTAATAATAAAGATGTTATAAGTAAATATATAGAAATGATTAGATATGGTATTAGTTATTTGGGAGATAATTATGTTATGTTAAGTACAGATGATATGTATTTGTATAAATATTATTGTAAAGAATATTATGTTAAATCATTATTTGATTATAATAATTTAAAAGATAATATATATAAAGTATTAAGTAAAGAATTAGATGAAAATGTGGTACAAAAAGTAATGGTTAAAAATGCTAATGATATATTTAGAAAGTTGAAGGGATAAGATTATGATAGATATTAATTTAATTAGAGAAAATAAAAATTTAGTAAAGGAAAATATTAAGAAGAAGTATCAAGACCATAAATTAGGTTTAGTTGATGAAATATATGATTTAGATATTAAATACAGAGATATTAAACAAAAAGGGGATAACTTAAGAGCATTAAAGAATAGTAAAAGTAGTGAGATTGGGGCTTTAATACGCGATAAAAAAATTGATGAAGCTAATAAGGTTAAGGAAGAGATTAGTAAGTATAATGATGAGATTAATGATTTAGGTAAAGAAGAAGAATCATTAGCGCTTACTATTAAAGAAAAAATGATGATGATTCCCAATATTATTGATGATTCAGTACCAATAGGTCATGATGATAGTGAAAATGTAGAGATAGAAAGGTTTGGTGAGCCAGTAGTACCAGACTATGAGATTCCATATCATGCTGATATATGTGAATATTTAGGAGGACTGGATAAAGAAAGTTCTGGTAGAACTAGTGGTAATGGTTTTTATTACTTAATGGGGGATATAGCTAGATTACATTCAGCTATGATTAGTTATGCTAGAGATTTTATGATTGATAAAGGTTTTAAATATTGCCTACCACCATTTATGATTCGTAGTGATGTGGTAACAGGTGTTATGAGTTTTGAAGAAATGGATGCTATGATGTATAAAATAGAGGGGGAAGATTTATATTTAATTGGTACTAGTGAGCATTCTATGATAGGTAAATTTAAAGACCAAATAGTTAAGGAAGAAGAATTACCAATAACTTTAACTAGTTATTCACCTTGTTTTAGAAAAGAGGGTGGTGCTCATGGTTTAGAAGAAAGAGGTTTATATCGAGTACATCAATTTGAGAAACAAGAAATGGTTGTTATTTGTAAACCAGAAGATGCTATGGATTGGTATAATAAGATGTGGTCTTATTCAGTTGAATTTTTTAGAAGCTTAGATATACCTGTTAGAACACTAGAATGCTGCAGTGGAGATTTAGCTGATCTAAAGGTTAAATCTTGTGATGTTGAAGCTTGGAGTCCAAGACAACAAAAGTACTTTGAAGTTGGATCTTGCTCTACTTTAGGAGATGCTCAAGCAAGAAGACTAGGAATAAGAATGAAAACTGAAAAAGGAAATAAGTTTTTAGCAACATTAAATAATACTGTAGTAGCATCACCAAGAGGACTAATAGCTTTAATTGAAAACAATTATCAAGAGGATGGGTCAATAAAAATTCCAAAGGTTCTTCAACCATACATGGGTGGAAAAGAGAAAATTGAAAAGAAGTAGATAATTTAACTGCTTATTGTATAAAACAAACATGAATATTATCAGATAAAAGAAAAGGGAAAAAAAGAACATAAGATAAGATAAATATCAATGGGGGAAAAAGATTAGCTATGTATTAAAAAAAGTATATAACATATAACAATAAGGAAGAAACATATTTTGTTTCTTCTTTATTGTTTAAACTTTATACTAGCTTTGATTTTTATTAGTTGGTTTTTCTTGGTTAGTCTTTTTATGAGACCATTTGTAAGAGTTTGATCTATATAATTTCTTCTAAATGATAATCTTGATTCTAGCCCTAATTTATCCATTAATTCTTTGACTGCCATAGCTGGTTGATCTTCCATTACATTTGATACTTTTTCGTGAAAACCTACAAAAATATTTGACGTTTACAAAATTGTATGTTAATATATATGTTATCTTGTATTCTATTATTTTAAAATCTTATTTAATGAATATTTTGTAGTTTAATACTTGATAAAAATATACTAGAAATTAGGATGCAAAGATTTAAACTAAATATTCGCATAACTGTTGGCTAATGTGAGAATTTAGTATAAACTTGTATTAATTGCTGAAAGTGTTATTTACACATTAGGAATTATTAAATCAAATAAATAATATGATGGGGGAGTGGGATTAGATGGAAAAGAAAATCGTATTTATGTTAGATATACAAAATACTATAGATGGCTTAGACCAAACAACTAAAAGAAAACTTATAAAAATTTTAAAACTTTATAAAGAAAAATTTAATGTCGATAAAATAGAACTATTTTTTTCAACCTTTACTGTTTCAGAAATATTGGAATACGTTGTCAATAATTTTGCAATAGACTTAATGCCTGAAATTTCAATTAGCAAAAACTTTTACTCTGATGGTATATATAATTATCAAAATAAATCAATCAATTTTATAGAAAGAGATTATAATTATAATAAAATAACTACTTTAAGAGAACATTATTTAGATGAAAATGTTAGATTTATAGGAATTATAGATGATAATTTACCAGAATATCAATTAACAGAATTAAAGGGAAAAACAGTAGCGACACTATTTAGTCCAACTTCTAAAGTTTTAAAAACTCCTATGCATTATGGAACTTCAGTAGTTGGTATAAAAGGAGTTCTTGAATTATTAGAGAATTATATTCAAAATATTCAAAGTTTATCATATGAAGAAATCTTAGAAGAACAAAAAAATAATAAATTGGTAGTGGATGATAATATTTTATGTAAAGATTTATCATTGAAATATGATAGATTTACAAAAGCTTTCATAAATGATGCTGTAAATTCTTATGAAAAAGCTTTAAAATTGGCTTCACAAATGTATAATTTGTTAAGTAATTGTGAATTATCTTCAGAGGCAGTTAATTCCATAAAAGAATATTCAAAAATAATTGTATATTACCTGGAAGAAGCGAAACATGATGAGAAGAATCCTATAGTTTATAAATTAAAAAATATAGAAAATTAATTATTATATGAACCTCGTTTCTATGTTCAAGAAACGAGGTTCATATCAATTGTGCTTCTTATTTATTATTTAAACTTTATAAAAAATTTGATTTTGCTTGTTGGTTTTTTTGATTAGTCATTTTTATAAGAACATTTTTAAGAGTAGGATTTAGATAGTTTTTTCTAAATGATAATCTTAATTTTAGTTCTTATTTTTCCGTTAATCCTTTAATTGACATAATAAGTTGTCCTGCCATTACATCTAACAATTTTTTATCTTTTACTTGATAAAATGATAAAAAATTATTTTCTAAGCTATGTGTTAATAGAATTGATGCAATTATTTCTTTTTTTTATTTGGCATTTTATTTAAAGCTTTATAGTTACTCAATTTAATATTGGTTCCTATTGAATTATAATAAATACCTGACTAATTACCTTGATTGAAAATAATTGAAAAAATAGAAAGGAAGAATTAGCCAATAATATAAGAATATATGCAATTAATTTTAATGAATAAATAGGAAGATATAAAAAGTAAATTAGTTGTAAAATCTTATATTATTTGTTATGATAGATTTAACAAATGATATAAGGAGGTAATATGATAGTTGAAGCTACAATAGAGATTCCAATGGGAAGTCAAAATAAATATGAAATAGATTCTGATACTGGAAAGATAAAGTTAGATCGTGTTTTATATTCTTCTAGTCATTATCCAGCAGAATATGGTTATATTGATAATACGTTAAGTGAAGATGGAGATCATATGGATATACTAGTATTTACTAGTGCTCCAACCTTTCCCGGTTGTTGTATTGATGCAAGGGTTATTGGGGGTATATATATGATTGATTCAGGTGAAGAAGATATTAAATTATTATCTGTTAATGTTGGTGATCCTAGATATCAGCATATCAAGAAAATAGAAGATTTAGGTCCACATATTGTTAGAGAATTGGAAAATTTCTTTTCTACGTATAAAACATTACAAGGTAAAGAGACAAAAGTAACAGAAATATTTGATGAAAATAAAGCTATTCAATATTTAAATAAAGCTAAAGAAAAATATTTAATGTCTATAAATAATTAAATAGATTAAAGAGGTGACTAATGCGATTATTATTTATATCAGATATTCATGGTATTAGTATTAATTTAGATTATATTGATAATCAATTTAATAAGTTAAAATGTGATCAATTAGTTGTATTAGGGGATTTATACTATAATTATTCATCAATTGATTCTGATATTGAGTCTGTGCAAGCATTTCTTTATAAACATAAAAATCATTTAATTTGTATTAAAGGTAATTGTGATTCAAATATTGATATTAAGTTATCTAATTTTACTATTTATGATAATAAAGAATTAGTAATTGATAATTGGAAATTATATTTAACTCATGGTCATATTTATAATGTCAATAATTTACCAAATATGCGTGATAATAGTATTCTAATATATGGTCATGAACATAAACCTTTTATATTATTTAAACATAATTATTATATTTTAAATCCAGGTTCCATATCGTTACCTAGAAATACGGAAAAAGCTACTTATATGATTTATGATAATAATATGTTTATAATATATGATTTACAAGGTAATATTATTTATCAATTAAATTTAAAAAAAGCTTTAATAAAATAAATTTATTTGATACAATATTACTATAGAAGTGTAGGAGTTATTATGAAGAAGAATAAAAAGAGAGTAACTAAAAAAGCAGTTAGACAAGTTTTTTTTATTGCTATGTTTACTGTTATTATGACTATAGCTATTTTAATGATCTTCAATAGTTTTAATATTAAATTAGAAGAAGAAACGGTATTAGTACAATATAGAAATGTTAGTAATATAGATTATAATGTTAATTATAAGGCTAATAATGTGTATAATGATACTAGTTTATCTAAAGGTGGTACTTATATATCTGATTTAATTGATAATATAGAGGCTAATTTTAGTTATGATTTGAATACTAGGAATAAAGGTACTTATAATTATACTTATCGTATTGTAGCTGAATTGTCCTCTAATTATCAATCGTCTGGAGAAGTATGGCATAAAGATTTTATTTTAGTGGATAATATAATTCATGAAAATGAAGATAATGTTAATATTAGTGAAATAGTGAATATTAATTATCCTCAATATATTGAAGAAATTAATAATTATCAAAAGACAGTTAATTTAGATATTGATACTAATTTAGCTATTAAAATGTATATAGATATTAATGGATCTTTTGCTGATTGTGAAGAGCCATTAACAGAACATTTAGTTTTACAATTAGATATACCAGCTACCCAAGAAGTTTTTAATATATCTGAACAATTACCATCTATTAAATCTAATTTTATAACTAAAGTAGAGCAACATGGTATGGTAACTAATATTTATTACTTTATTAGTGGAGCATTACTTTTAGTGGTTTCTGTCATTGTTATCATAACGCAATTTAAAGATTTCTTTTCATATGGTAGGATCACTTCTAATTATATAAAGAAAGTTAGTAAGTATTTAAGTGATTATGATAATTTAATTATTGAACTTAAGAAAATACCAGACTTATCTAATCTTAATATAATTGAGGTACGTAGTTTTAGTGAACTGTTAGATGTTAGGAAAAATATCCAAGCACCTATTACTTTTGCAGAACGTATTCCTTTAGAAGAAGGATGGTTTATGATTATAGATAATAATCAAGTATACCGTTATATTTTAAAAGATAATTAAAAAAATACAAAAAAAGTATTTTTTTTCTTTATATTTTGTTATAATAGTTGCCATAGAAAGAGGCTTTTATGGATAATAATGTAATTGATAGAACTATCTTAGAAGTTCGAGTTCAAAAAAGAAGAAAACATATCTGTTATATACTATGGATGTTGGTTATTTTAATTATCGTTTTAATATTAGATTTAATTTTTTTTAAAATAACTAAAAGTATGAAATTATCTAATAATAATTTATTAACTAGTTTAAAGATAGAACATCAAAATATTTTATGGGATAGTTATAATTTACACTATAATGTTAGTTTAATAGAAGGTGAAAAGCAATTAGCTATTCACTATCAAAAGGCAGATGACAGGGCTAACGTTATTATATTAGGCAATAATGATTTGACAATTGGTTCAAAAGTAGAAATATTAGTAATTGCAGAGGATAATACAACTAGAAGTTATATTTTAACAGTAGATAGGATAGTACCTAATAGATTAGTTACATCTATTGATTATTGTGACCAATTAACTAGTAATACTTGTATAAGATATTTATATGTTAATAATCAAGTAATTACTTTAAATATTAATTCTGAATTAGCATTAGATCCTTTAGGACAAACATACTCATTAATAGTTAATAATCAAAAAATATTATATTTGAATAATCCTTTTAATATAAGAATAGTTGGTATTTATCAAGATAAAATAGTATTAGCATATAAACAATATAATCATAATGAATTATTAATTATTGATTTATACGGTAATTTAATAAAAAAAATTGTTGAATTAGATAAACAATTAGGTATGTATATTAACGATATTGATATTAATAATATTTATATGGATAATAATTATATTTACTTATATGGTTCAAGAATTAATGAAAATGGGCAAATAAGATTAAATAACCTTTTATTAGATAAAAAGGAATTAACTAATATAAAAAATACTGCTTGGTATGTATATGATATATTGAATAATAACCTTTATGAATTATAAAACTGCTACTTAAAGTAACAGTTTTTAAAAATCAGTACGTTCTATTGACCAAGTCATAAATAATTGTACTTTAAAATCCTTAAAAGACTTATAATAGTATTGCTTATTAATATTAATAGATATTCCAGGTAATTCATATTTTTTATTTTTTAAAATATCCATAAATGATTCCATAATATAAGGGTTAGCTAATTCGTCATTTCTCATATAATTACCAATACTATATAAAGTAGGATTATTATTATAATATGGTTGTTTAAAAAAGATAACGGTAATAATTTTATCATAAATCCAGTTATATCCTAAAGTTAAAATATCGTCATTACTCTCTAGTATATTAGTTATCTCACCATTAAAGATTTCTCTAATTACTTCATCACTTATATTATCAGCTGTTACTTTGTAATAATCTAAGTAATAAGTAAATAAATCAGATAGGCCTTCATATCCTAAATTAATTAATTGTTGATTAATTATATTATCGGTTATATTATCAATATCGTTATTATTTAATAAAGATTGTAAAGCAGTATTGTATGCACGATATATTTTAATATTGTTAATATCTAATTGATTATTAGTACTCAATTTAAATGATTTATTCATATAAGTATAATCATGATTACATTTATTTTCTATATATAAATTAATAGTAGTTTGGTCTATATCAAGTATTGGTCTATTAGCTATTAAAGAATTAATATCAGGTTTAAATGTAATATTATAATCACTAAAATTATTTGGTATTGTATAATGAATGTTAAAAGTTTTAATAGAATTATTATTTTTAGAAGTTACTATTTCTATTTCTTCTTTAATGCCAGTATCTAGGTGATTTATTTTTTCCTCAGTATTACTTTTATTTATTGAAAAGACAATTAAGATAGTAGGATATAATATAATTAATGAGATAAATAAAATAATAATTTTTTTCATAAATAGCTCCTTATTATATTATATTAATTATAATTTAATTCTTTGTAATATTTTGTAGAATTGTTATTTATTATATACATCTTGAATTAGTTTATAGTTATTAGTAATTCTAGTATCATTGGGTTTCATTTGATGAGCAATAGTTACATAGTGATAGCTTTTAGATATATTATTTATGTTAAAATAACATATGGATAATATGTCCTCTACAGTTCCATCATAAGAACTAGGTTCATTGATATATATTTTAGCATTCTTAGGAATAGTTAAAGCTTTTTCCAATAGTTTGATAGCTAATTGATAATTTTCTTGTTGATATTCAAAAATACCATATTCAACAAAGGGCTCTCGCAAACTTGGATCTTCTAATGTAGCTTTTTTATACCACATTCTAGTTTCCTCATAACGATTTAAATTTTGGTAGCACCTAGCAATAAAACGCATTGAAGCGCATCTTTCAGCTTTCCAAGTTGCTTTAGGCAAAGATAAGTGTTTAATTAAAGTATCAATAGCTTTATTCCATTCACCATGAAACATGTATTCACGACCTAAATAATGCATATTACGATCATCATCAGGATCTTCTTTAACAGATAACTCTAATAATGGTAAGTAACTAGATCTCGATTTAGTATGATCAGGATAGTGGTTGACCGTAATATCATCAGTTGTAATATAAGTCTCTGGATGATCTTTATTTAAATAAGTTAATACTTCATGTACAGGATGTGTCCATTTATAATCTTGACGTTGATGGATTTTTTCAATATAAAAGTTGACAGCAGGTACTCCATATTCATCAAAACTCCAATTATAGTTATATCTTAAACGATTTGTATTCTTTTGCCATATTTTTTCTAATGTATCTCGCCAACCAGGCTCTATTACTTCATCTAAATCAGTGCAAATACAAATATCACAATCAGCTGGTACCATATCTAACGATTTATTACGAGCTACGTCAAATCGCCATGGTTTAATAATCTCTGTTTTAACATTAACATTATGTTCTTTTAGTTTATTTACAGTATTATCAGTAGAACCGGTATCTAATACATAAATAGCATCAGCTTCACTCATTGATTTAACCCATCTATCTACAAAATGTTCTTCATTTTTACAAATGGCATATACACATACTTTATATTTTTTCATCTTTTATCTCTCTCCAATCTATTATAAAATATGATTTTAACTTTTATTTGAAAACGTTATATGACTAAACAATCACAAAAACTACGCATTAGCGTAGTTTTATGTCTTATGCTGTTTCTCCAGTATCTAATTTTCTAACTGTTAAAGTAGCATTATTAACAGTAATAGTAGTATTTGTTGATGATTCAGTTTGCAATGCAATATTATCACTAGTATCCAAGGTAGTAATAATGGTATTGGCAAAAATAGCACCTTTATTAGCCTCTAATTCATTGGTAGTTATACTTTGCACGATAGGGCCAAGACTATCATCAGCATAAACTTTAATAGTTGCAGCATTTTCAGGTGTTAAATCAGCTGAATAACTGATAGCGTAGTCTCCTGCCTCTAATATAGTTATTTTATTAGCAGCAGTAGTGATATTTTTTGATGGCATATTAGTAGTTAAGACAATATCAGTACCAGTATTAGGTGATGTGATATTAACCGTTTGTTCTAAATTATTATATATACCTCCATAAGCTGCTAAACCATTTATGGGTCCTGTAGGTCCTTCTGGGATAGAAAATGCTAATTGATAAGTTCCCGCATCTCCAGTTACTGTAACGTTAGCTTCAGTTCCTGGGTCAGTTGTTTGGGCTGTAGCTGTTATAGTTGGCATAGGTCCAGTAGCACCTTGTGGAATAGTTAGATTTAACTCATAAGTTCCATCAGTACCAGTAATAGTAGCGGCTGCTCTTGTATCAGGATCAGCAGTAGTTACATCAGTAACAGCTAGAGTAGGCGCAGGTCCAGTAGGCCCAGTAGGTCCAGTTGGTCCAACCTCACCAGTTACTCCTGTCGGACCAGTAGGTATAAATAAAGTGAACAGAACTCTCTATCATATTATATGAATTATGGGTTAGGTATTAAGAAAGAATAAGATAATATGTACAATAATATTAAACTAGTAGGCAAGTATATATGATAGAGATAGAAGAATTTGAGGGTGATAAAATAGTTTGCAGAAAAAAACTATTTTTAATCTTATTCTTTCTACTTTATAGTATGTGTCGAATAATATTCTAGTAAGTTCAAAACACTAATTTTAAATAAATATATTTTATATAGAATAAAATATAGGGGAGGATGATATATGACACTATTAGAATTTTATAATGAAGATGGGGATACGTTATTTAATATTTTGACAATGTATGTTGAAGAAGTCTTAATGAAAGAGTATGATATAGTTGGATAATATATATAAAGCTGTTGGTTATGTACGATTATCAAGGGAAGATGGTGATAATCTAGAAAGTGAGAGTATTTATAATCAAAAACAATTAATTAAACAATTTGTAAATGATAGAAATATTATATTAAAACAATTTTTTGTTGATGATGGGTTTAGTGGTGGTAATTTTAATAGACCGGCTTTTAAAGAAATGATTAATTATTTAGAAAAAGATCAAGCTAATATGGTTATTACGAAAGATTTATCCAGATTAGGTCGTGATTATATAGGTACGGGATTTTATTTAGAACATTATTTTCCAGAACATCGTATTAGATATTATGCTATTTTAGACTGCTTTGATAGCTTTGATTCTACTACTACTGATATGACACCTATTAAAGTTGGACTTAATGATATGTATGCTAAAGATATATCTAAAAAAGTTAGAAGTGCATTATATAGCAAAAAAAGGCATGGCTTTTATACTGGATCAATAGCTTGCTTTGGTTATTTAAAGGATCCTCTGAATAAAGGACTATTAATAGTTGATCCTAAAACAGAACCTATTGTTAAATTAATTTACCAATTATTTATAAATGGGAAAACTACAGGTGAAATAGCTCAAATATTAACTACTAGTAAAAAGCCTACTCCAATTATGAGAATGGGTAATAATCGAATTAAAAATTTAAAAAATCCTGCTATTTGGAATTCTCAATCAGTTCGTGCCATTTTGCAAAATGAAATGTTAACAGGTACTTTAATTCAAGGTAAAAGTCAAAATGTTAGTTATAAGAGTAAAAAAAGACAATATATAAATAAAAAAAACTGGATTATTTGTCCTAATAACCATCCTGCTATTATTAGTCGAGATGTTTTTAATTTAGTACAAAAAAGGTTAATTAAGCGAAAACATCGAAATAGTAATAATAAATCATTATTATTAAGTGGTTTATTATATTGCTTTGAGTGCCATAGTACAATTGGTCTACAGTATCGTAATAATGGTAAGTTGATAACTACAGTATGTAATTATTATAAAAAAAATAGTAAACAGAAATTATGTAGTGCTCATTACTATCATTATGATCAAATTGAAAAGATAATTACTAATAAATTACAATTATTATTAAATGATAATAAGATTAAAAACCAATTAAATCAAGCTTTAAAACAAATATTTAATAGTTATCAAATAAAGTTAAAAAAAATAAAAACTGATATTAACAAAAAAATTAATTTATATAAAAAAAAGTTAGATATATTATATGAAGATAGGCTAGATGAAATTATTAGTTATGACTTTTATTTAAAGAAAAAAAAAGAGATAATTGATGAAATAGAGATATTAAAATTAAATAAAATGCAGTATTCTTCTTCTCTAACTTTAATAGATTTAAAAGCAAAGATTAGTTTAATATTATCATCGCTATCTAAAGATTTGATTGCTAGATTAATAAATCGAATTGAAATTAGTGAGTTAGGAGAGATAAGAGTATTTTATCAATTTAAATAAAAAAGTTCACTTATTTTGTACCTCACAGTAGGTCCAGTAGGTCCTATTTCACCCGTAGGACCTGTTGCGCCAATTTCACCGGTAGGTCCAGTAGGCCCTATTTCGCCAGTAGGCCCTGTAGGCCCTGTAGGTCCTGTTGCACCAATAGGTCCAGTAGGTCCTGTAACCCCTGCTGGGATAACAAAGTCCAAAAGGACATTGTCTGCAGTACCAACATTAGTTACGCTAGCTTCTGTACCAGGAGCACCTGTAGTAGTAGAATTTACTGTAATGGTAGCAGTAGCAGGCCCAGTAGGCCCTGTCGGACCAGTAGGACCCGTAGCGCCTGAACTACTAGAACCACAACATCCAATTGGTTTAAAACGACTATCACATGCAATTTTTTGCTTTGCATATTCGTATATATCCATATAAACCTCCTTCACTATAAACTATGTGTTTTATTTTTTATTGAACAGTTAAGAAGTTTAGAATTAAAAAAAATTTACAAAAAATGCTACTTTTTCTGTTAAAAGTAGCTAGTTTATTGTTATAATAATGTTGATGTTAGTTTTTCTGAATAGGATTTATCCATCATATCGACGCGAGCTGGTAAGTTATGATAGTTACGATTAATAAATAATTCAAAGGGTTCTATACCTAAATTATGAGCCAATAGTTCTGTCATTTCAAATGTTGGAGTATGTTTTCCAGATTCAATCCTACTAATATAATTAGTACTTACATTCATTATATTAGCTAACTTCTCTTGCGTTAAATGTTTGCGATAGCGATAAAATTTAACATTTTTACTAAATATATTCCTTAAGTTCATAGTACCACCTTACCTTAAAACCATGATACGATTTTTATTTGTAATACTCCACAACCTAATAGGTATACAAAATATATACATGTGTTAGCCATATATTATATTTTATAATGTGAAGATAAGGAATATGCCATAAAGTAAATATTCTCGTTGGGTTAATAAAATGACATAATATAGGGGGGATAAGATGACTAAAAAACAAAAGATAAAAAAAATAATTTTTAAGAATAATGTTAGAAACAGTGCCATTATTTATAAGTTATATATTAATAATGAATTGAAGCCTTTATTAAATAGAATAAAACCAGGTAATGTAAAAGTGAAGTATAATAGAGTAATTAAAAAACTATATATTACAGCTGAAGAACAATTTATAACTACTTTAGATTGTTTTATTACTTACTTTCAAAATCATTTTTCTTTTATTCGTAGTGCTGATATAGAGCTTATTTTACCATTATTATTTAAAAGCAAATACTGTGACATATTTTTTTGTAAATATAATAAAAATGAAGATAAATTTATAGGATATTATATTAATCACTTTAAAAAGATTATTACTGATCATTTTGCTAATAATCTTATGTTACTATCGACATTTATGCAAATTAAATTAGATTTAACAGATGATTTTAATATTAAAAAGATTGATTTTGATAATCAAGATATAGTTGATAAATTATTTGAATTTCTAATAGATTTAGTTTATTGTAACAATGATATATATGATATATATTGTTTATTTGAAAGTATTTATAATTATGAAAGACGGTTATTATCTAAAAAAAGGAATATATTAGATGTTGATGAAGCTTGTCTAAAATATTATTCAATTAAATGGGAATCTAATTTAGATAATTATTATAAAAAAATCGATTTTATAAGACAAATTAGAGATAATTAAAAGGTAACAATAATTTACCTTTTTTTGGTGTAGTGTTATAATTAAAGAAATTATATTTATTAAGGTGTGATTATGAATGAAAAAAATATTAATTTTAAGTTTATACTTCATTATTTAAAAGATGATAAGTTAAAATTATTTACTGATTTAATGCTAGTGTTTATAACTGTTATACCAGTCGTTGGAGCTTCTTTATTATGGGAGTGACATTAGAATCAATTAAAGCTGTTTATTATATATGTAGTTATTGAGGATAATACAAATTTTGTGTTATGCTATTTTACCTATCCCTAGAGATTTCTTATCCAAATATTTATAATTAAAATTTTCAAAACAAGTAATTCATGATTTATATAATAAAATGTAGAGTTATCAGCTATTGCCTTTGAGGAAATGGGTGTAGGGGAATTTATTAATCGATTGGTTAATGATACTACTAGAGTTATGGAATTAATAGATAGATTAGTTAGAATGTTTTGTAGAGAATTTATAGTTGTAATTGTCTTTATAATAGCTTTTAAATTTTCATTACTCTTAGGATTAGAAATTATTATTTGTAGTATTATTATGGGATTAATTTCAGCTAAATTTTTGCCTAAAATAAAGCATCCAAATGAATTATCAAAAAAGAAGTGGATATATATGTCAAAACAGGGACTGAGCATTTGACAGGGATTCGTGAAATTAAAGCGTTAGGTTTCAAAAAAAGTCAGAAAAAGAAATGTATATTTACTTTGATAAACAATTTAATCATGAACGGAAAGTAACTCACTATGAAATAATGTATTATAATATTAATTTTCTAATTTATTATTTACTACAGTTAGTTATTTTAATTACATGTGGATATTTATTATATATTGGAAAAATTTCAATAGCTATTTTTCTAGTAATTGAAAGTTATTTATGGAGAATTGGTGATGTCGTAGAGAGTATTAGTGATTTTGAAGTTAATTTTAGTAAAGTAGCTGTATCTCTAAATAGAATAGATGAGATTGTAAATAATCGTTTATATCAAGATGAACAGTTTGGAAATATTAATTTAGAACAAGCAAAAGGAATTATTGAATTTAAAAATGCAAGCTTCAAATATCATAATGATGAGTCTTTAACTTTAAAAAATTTAAATTTACAATTAGATTCAAGTAAAAAAATTGCCATTATTGGTCGTACCCTAGGGGAAGAAATATAACAACTTTTTGACTAATAATAGTTAATAACTAACCATAGAATTAAATAAAAATTTCATATTTTGTTAAAAATTTAAGATTTTATGTTATAATAAACAGTTAGGAAGGGTTTTATTATGAAAATAATAGCAGAAAATACAGTTTATGTTCAAAAAAATGATATCATGTACTTATTAAATATTACAGATTTACCTATTCCAGCTTCAATATTTAGAAAAGTTTTTAGGAACGGAATGATAATAATTGATGATAGTAATAAGTATGAGTTTGAAGAATTTGAAGATGATAGTGAAATTGAATTTTTTAAAGGACTTGATTGGATAGTTGATTATAATTCAGTAAAAGATTTATCAGATGATGAGATTATAGCAATGGGGCAAAACATTGCTCAATCAAAAAATCAAATTGCCAAACAATTTAATTCAATGTCAGAAGATGAACGTAAGGAAAATTTAGAAATGGTCATTCAATGTGAATTATTAGATTATAAAATGTATTCATTAAGAGATATTTTATGGTTTAAACAAGGACATTTGAAAATGACTTTACCAAATAAAGAAAGAGGAATACAAAAACTAATTAGAAGAATTTCTACTGAAAGAAAAAAATTAAAATAACTACATATGCATATTGGTTGTCAATATGCAAGTGTGTTTTCTAAATTGATAAAATAAAACTACTTTCAATGTAACTTTAGATGAAATACGTGATGTATGTAAAAAAGCTTATATTGATGATTATATTATGGATTTACCTAAACAATATGAAATCATTATAGGAGAGAGTGGTATTAATTTATCGGGTGATCAAAAGCAACGTTTAGCAATAGCTAGAACACTATTACTTAATACTAAGATTATTTTATTTGATGAAGCCACTAGTGCTCTAGATAATGAGTCTCAAAAATGCATAAAAAGAACAATTGATGAATTAGTAGTTGATCATATCATTATTATTATAGCTAATAGGTTATCAACTATTATTGATGCAGATATTATCCATGTAATTGATAAAGGTCAATTGCATGCTACTGGTACTAGTAAAGAATTAATGGAAATATCAACTATTTTTAAAAAATTATATAATAGTATGTTGGGAGAATAATATGGAAAATGAGACAATAGAAAATATCTTAGTTCAATTATCTTTATCTAATTTTCGCAGTCGGTTTCATTTAAAAGATAGA
This sequence comes from uncultured Bacilli bacterium, assembly GCA_947595045.1. Lineage (GTDB taxonomy): Bacteria > Bacillota_I > Bacilli_A > RF39 > UBA660 > CANQEN01. Next base: position 16,716 of record CANQEN010000013.1, read on the forward strand.
GATATTATTTATATAAACAATAAAGGTTTGGATGTAATTAGACAACACGCTTATGATTTTATTAATAAACGATTAGCGTCTGCACATCCTTTTAATGATGGTTCACAAACACCAATGAGGGGACATCCTGTATTTATTGCCCAACATGCTACTGCTACTTGTTGTAGAAATTGTTTATCTAAATGGCATCATATACCTAAAGGAGTGCCTTTAACACAATTACAAATTGAATATATTGTCAATTTAATTATGACTTGGATAGATATAGAATATGTAAATAGTGATTAAATGGGAATAATAGGAACATAAAATATAAATGATTTATTGAAATCTTGTCTGAATAAGAGTTTATTTGAAAATGATTTGATTACTTATGATGTTAGTCTGATAGATATAATAATTGATGGTTGTGTTTTCCATAATATTATTTTCAATAGAGTGATATTTAATAATATTGATTTAATAGATGTTATCTTTGAAAATTGTGATTTATCTAATAAAAATTTTAGTCATTGTTTAATTAGAATTGATATTAATTTCTATAACAAAAAAATCTAGTATGACAAAACCATACTGGATTTTTATTTATTGTTATTATCAGACATAAATAAATAACTAATAGATACTAAACCACCAAGACCAACTAAAATATAAATAATAGATCGTAGCATGCCTTCAGAACCTACTAGAAATTCAACTAAATTAAATTCAAATAGTCCTATAAGTCCCCAATTAAGTGCACCAACAATTGCTAAAATGAGGCATAACTTTCTTATTATATCCATAAAAAATCTCCTTCCTATTTGTTATTATTATGTAAAATAAATGCTTAACTATACCTTTTTTATATTAATTTGTTTGGAATAATTATTCTTTAATTCTTTTATAAATATAGAATGATTATTTTGGGGAGAAAAAAGAAATACTTCTTTTTTAGTTCTAGTTAAAGCTACATAAAATAATCTTCGCTCTTCTTCAAAAGGAAATAACTTTTTATCCGGGATAATATTAGTTATTATTTGTTCATTTTTTAATTGATTAGGAAAACCAATAAGACTATTAATTAAATTAATTATAATAACATATTCACATTCTAATCCTTTAGCTTTATGAGCTGTTAGATACCTAATATCAAAATCATAATGTTTATTATCCGTAATTTTATTATCATTATCAATCGAAAATCTTTTATCTAAATAATAGTAAATATCATTATTATTACGTCCTAAAATAAGTAATGGAAATTTATGCTCTTTATATAAAATATCTAATATTTTAGTGAAACTTTGCTTTATATTATTTTTATAAAAAACGATAGTAATAGGTCTATATAACTCTAGTTGTGATTTTAAATTTTTAGTTAATTGTTTTTTATTTTGCATAATAAACGAACCAGCTATATTAATTAATTGTTGAGAATTACGATAAGTATTTTCTATTTTTAAGACTTTAGCTCCTTTAAAATATTGTTTAAAATTTAGAAAAATATCTAAATTACAGCCTGTAAAACGGTAAATTGATTGCCAATCATCACCAACTACTATTAATTTAGCTTTATTATATTTAATAATAGTCTGAATTAGTTTCAATCTAATGGGAGATGTATCTTGAAATTCATCAATTAGAATATACCTATATGGCAATTTGATATGATTTTTATTTACCACTTCACTAGCTTTTATTAATAAATCATCAAAATCTAAAGTATTACTAGACTCTAGTTCATGTTGATACCATAAATAAATTAATATAGTTATTTTCATAAAATAATGGTTATTAGTAAATATTATTTGCTTTTGATATAGTGATATCATATCTTGTATTTGCCAATTATGGCTTTTAGCTAAATGAATAAATTTAGCAATTAATTTTTTTAAATTATTAAAAGAATTTGTGTTAATTAATTTTAAATATTTCTTTTTAATATTAAACAAAGGATTAATTTTAAAGTATTTTAAGACAATACTCATATAAGTATTACTATTTATGATAATGTGTTCTAAGTATTCTTCAATTATATATTCTAAAGTATCAGGTTGGGCTAAAAAAGTATTAGTATTATTTTTACGTAAAATATTTAAAGCTAATTTATGAAAGGTAAAAACATCAACGCCATCAATATTAGCTGACTGTAATTTATTAATAAAACTTTTAGTAGTTTCATTAGTAAAAGAAATACATAATATTTGTTTAGCTTTAATGTTTTCTATTTGTGTCAAATATAATACTTTACCAATCATAGTTAATGTTTTACCACTACCAGCACCAGCAACAATTAATAAATATTGTGAATTATCTAAAACACAAGCTTTTTGTTCATTATCTAAAGCATATCCTAAAACGTTATTAAATAAATTATTCATAGCTATACATTAGCACACTTCTTTTTAAAATAAAAAAGTATCTTTTTCAAATACTTCTATTATTAATATACTCAAATTTATAAATTACAATCACTTTTAGGATAAATATTAGGTATATATTCTACAATATCAGTGATACGACAATTAAAATAGTCACATAATCTAGCAAAAACAAAAATATCCATCTTAACTAATTCACCTTTTATAATTCGTTGCAAAACCTTAAAATCAGTATTAGTTTCTTTAATTAACCGGTTTTTACTGATATTACCTTTACGGAGAAGATCGTCTAATTTAAAAAGATAATATCCGTTTTCGGTATTAAATTTTATCATATTTTACACACACCTTTGTAAAATAATAATATCAATAACAATTGCTGATTGACTATTGGCTATATAACCAATATAATTGTAACAGGTGATATAATGATTGATAAGTATTGTCATAAAATTCAAACGCTATTGGAAGAACCAATTCGTATATTAGAAAGAAAAGTTTTAAAGTATAACCGAAAGAAAGATAGAAAATTATTAGATTTATACTATAAGCAATTATATAAAAGTTATTTAAAGATAGAGGATATGTTGAAAGAGGATTTGTTTATTATAAAAAAAGATAATCATTAATTATCTTCATCATTGGGCACATATTCTATAATGTCGGTTAGTTCACAGTCAAAATAATCACATAATCTAGCAAATACTAATGTATCAATTTTAACTAGTTCTCCTTTAATAATGCGTTGTAAAACTTTAAAATCAGTGTTAGTATCTCGCATTAATTTATTCTTACTGATATTATCTTTATTTAGCAGATCATCTAATTTAAACAGATAATGACCATTTTCCATTTCTACTTTAACCATATTATACACACGCCTTTATAATTACATAATACAAAGATTATAATCAAATAACTATTGGCTATTTAACCATTAATAATATGGATAAAAGGAAAAAAAATAAACGTAGTGACAAAGTAAAAAAGAAATAAAGATTATTAAATAAGTTTAAGTTTTATTCTTATCATATACGTGATATAATAAGCATGAGGGATAATTATGATAGAAAGATATGTTCCAGATATAACAGTAGGATTAAGCAAAGAACAAGTAGAAAAGCAAAAACAAAGAGGCTTAGTTAATAATAATATATCAGTACCTAGTAAAAGTATAAAACGTATATTATGTGATAATTTTTTTACTTTATTTAATTTATTGAATATAGTTATAGCATTAGCTCTTTTTTTAGTAGGTTCATATAAAAATATGGCTTTTTTAGGTGTTATAGTATGTAATGTATCTATTAGTATTATTCAAGAAATTAGATCTAAAAGAATAATTGATAAATTATCTGTTATATCTAGTACTAAAGTAGAAGTAATAAGAGATGGGGTAAAACAAAAAAGGGAAATAGATGAATTAGTATTAGATGATATAGTTAATTATTCATTAGGAAATCAAGTAGTAGTTGACTCTATTATCATTGATGGAATAGTAGAAGTAGATGAGTCTTTTATTACTGGCGAATCAGAAACGATAATAAAAAAAACGGGTGATATGCTACTATCAGGAAGTTTTATAGTTAGTGGGGAAGCTATAGGTAAAGTAGAACATATCAAAGAAGATAATTATACAAGTAAAATATCTTGTGAAGCTACTTATATTAAGAAAATTAATTCTGAGATTATGAAGACTTTAAAAAAGTTTATAAAAGTAATATCAATTGTAATTGTACCATTAGGTGTTACTTTATTATTTAAGCAATACAACTTAAGTCATGATTTAACAGATGCTATTATTAATACAGCAGCAGCTATTATATCAATGATACCAGAAGGATTAATGTTATTAACAAGTACAGTATTAGCTGTTAGTACGATTAGATTAGCTAGAAGAAAAGTATTAATTCAAGAATTATATTGTATTGAAACATTAGCTAGAGTTGATACTATTTGTTTAGATAAAACTGGTACTATTACTGAGGGGTCATTAGAGATTAGTGATGTTATTACATTAGATAATGATTATAATATAGAAGAAGTTATGAATGCTATAGCGCATTATAATAAGGATAATAATGCTACTGCTACTGCTATTAAAGCAAAATATCATGGTAATACTAGTTGGCAGAAGATAGATATTATTCCTTTTTCATCAATTCGTAAATATTCAGGCATTACTTTTGATAGAAAAGGAACATATTTAGTTGGAGCTCCTGAATTTTTACCAATTGGCTCAGGTTATAGTGATAAAATAAATAAATATCAAACTGATTATCGAGTATTAGTCATAGTTCATACTAATGATTATCATGATAAATTACCAGCTAGAGTTAAGGCCATTGGCTTATTATTATTAAAAGATAAAATTAGGCATAAAGCTATAGATACTCTAAACTTCTTTAAAAAGCAGGGAGTAGATGTGAAAATCATATCGGGAGATAGTGTTAATACTGTAAATAAAATTGCTAAAACAGTTGGATTACAAGATATTAGAAGTATTGATCTATCCAATGTGGATAATGAAGATATGACTGAAATTGTAGAACAATATAATATATTTGGTAGGGTAACTCCTAATCAAAAGAAAGAGTTAATTTTAGCATTGAAAAAAGTAGGACATACGGTTGCTATGACAGGAGATGGTGTTAATGATGTATTAGCACTTAAAGAAGCCGATTGTAGTATAGCTATGGCAGCTGGATCAGATGCAGCTAGGAATGTATCTCAATTAGTGTTATTAAATTCTAATTTTGCATCTATACCCAAAATAGTATTAGAAGGTAGAAGAGCCATAAATAATATCGAAAGGTCAGCTACATTGTTTATAACTAAAACAATATATTCAACATTACTAGCTATTTTATTTTTATTTATAAATATGAATTATCCATTTCAACCTATTCAATTAAGTTTAAATAGTATGGTAACCATAGGAATCCCATCTTTTATATTAGCATTAGAGCCCAATAAAGATTTAGTACATGGTAGGTTTATTATCAATATATTAAGGAAAGCCTTACCAGCTAGTATTATTATAGTTATTAATATAATAATTGTTATGTTACTATCGTTTATCTTTTCTTTTACTGATAATCAAATATCTACTATAGCTATTTTAACAGTAACATTTGCAGGATTTATGTTATTATTTAAAATCTGTTATCCATTTAACTTAATTAGAAGTATTATGTATATATTATTAATAATATTATTTTCAAGCTTAGCTATTATTTTTCATGATGTATTTGATATAGTATTGTTAAAACCATTTATGTTTTTAATACTAGGTATTATTTGTATATTAAATATACCATTATTTAGAAAATTAACTTATATCTCAGAAAAGAAATTATTTAAATATGAAGAAAGGATTACTCGATAATTATGGAATTACTATTAACATTAATTGTAGGCTTTTTTATTGTTATTGGCGTTCTAATAGGTTATTTTGAAAAGAATAATAATAAATTTAATGCCCTCTCTATTGGTTTGGCTTTTGGAGTCATAATAACCTTAGTATTAGGAGAGATTTTACCGGAGTCTTATGAAATATTAATTGAAGAAATACAAGAATATGCTATTATCTTAATTATTTTATTTATAATATTAGGTATTACTATTTTAAAGTTATTAGATTTCTTTATTCCTCATCATGAACATGAACATAAACATCATCATAATTGTCAAAACAAATGCCATACTGAACATTTAACTCATATTGGTATTATAGCCAGTATTGCTTTAATTCTTCATAATATTATTGAGGGAATGACTTTATATGTAACCACAACTACTTCTATAGAAGCCGGGCTTCTTTTATGCTTAGGAATAGGATTACATAATTTACCATTAGGTTTTATCATATCTACTACTTTAAAAAATAAAAAAGAAATTGTTTGGACAACTATTTTAGTATCAATATCTACTTTTATTGGTGGTTTACTTATGTTAGCTATTAGTAGTATTATTAGTAATTTATTAGTAGGTATATTACTTACTATAACTTTAGGTATGTTAATCTATATATCAGTATTTGAGTTATTACCACAAATAATTAATAGTAATGATAAGAAATATTCATTAATTGGAATAATTAGTGGGATATTAATTTTATTAATTAGTATAGCTTTAGGATAAAACAAGTATAATTTAGAAAAAAACTACTTGTTTTTTTTTTTTTTTTTT
>CANQEN010000014.1 GCA_947595045.1 uncultured Bacilli bacterium
TTTTCGTTAACTCAATTATACGACTTGAATTACTTTTTTTACATAGAAATGTTTCACATCAATTGTAACACTACAAATAAAAATATATTAATAATGAAACAATAATGACACTAATTACAACTAATTTTATACTAGAGTAATTCATACTACATTTATAACATAGATAAACTATTCCCAAAGATAACAATATAGAAATTATCAAAAATATCACATTATAATATTTTTTCTTTATATCAATAGTACCTATTGTCATACCCATTAAATAACAACAAATAATACATATTACAGGAATTATTCTACCAGGTGTTACTTTATTTAACAATGTTAATTTTGATAAAATAGATGGAATTGAGAAAATAGCGAAGCAACTAAAAACTAAAGCAACTATTAATAATAATGTAATTAATAACTTTCTATCATCTTTCTTAACCTTAAATAAGTATATAATAGATATTATGATTGGTATCGGAAAAAGGGAAAAAACAGTAGATGCTTCGCATGGATTACCATAATCTTTAAATGAATAAAAAAGACTAAATGGATAATTAAAAAGAGATAAAAAACTACCACCACCTAATTCATTTCTCGCTCCAGGATAAACTGTCGACATTACTATTTTTAAAACTTCAGAACTAAGCATCAAATATCGTACTAACAAAATCATAACTAAAACAAGAGTAAGCAATAAAAATTTATAATCACTTAATTTAGTTTCCTTTTTGTTTTTTACAAAAATCCAAATAGCAAACATTAAAAAGACATAACCTAAAGAAATTTGCCATGGTGGATAAAAAGTTAGTACAAACCAACTAAAAGATAAAGCCATCAAAATACTATATATTAATTTTTGTTTATTATTGTGTTTTTGCAAAAAGGCATTAAATAATAGTATGCATAACTGTCCACTTATTAATAAATCAACTATATAATTAGAATAAAACCACATCACAATAGCTGATCCCGCTATTGTGATAGCCCCAGTTAATGATATTAGTTTCTTTTTATTAGTTATCAACATAAACATTTCAAAAGTAACTAATAGTAAAGCAATTAATCTACCATACCAATAAAAAGATAATCCATAATCATTTCCTAATAATAAATATCCAATATTAAAAGGTCTACCTAAAATAATAATATCTTTTATTGGTGTAAATATAACTGAGAACATATCAGTTTTTTCTGCTCTAGCTAAATCATTATAATATTTATAATCATTTAACTGTTGGGAAAATGCATATGGGGTATTTACTAACCATTCATCACTTCTAATAGCTCTAGATTTTCCTATTATAGTTGATTGACTATAATCATCTGATGGATCAATATATGTATTCCACATTCCAATAGATGAACCATGAAATTTACCTATGACTAATATAAAAAGAACAATTAATGAAATAATATATCTCTTTTTATAAATAAAATTATATAGTTCTTTAATATTAAATATAAAATGTGAGAAAATAAAACTAATGAATAAAAATACTAACAAAAATAACCAAATATTAATATTTTTAATATCAATAAGTTCAATTCGATTATTTAATATTCTAAGCGTAATAACAACTGATAATAATAAATCTAATAATAATATTAATATATTTCTTTTATCACTTAAAAATTCTTTGGCTTTATATTTCACTATTCATCACCTATTATTTCAATATAACATAATTAATCATAACCTATAAATCTATCTACAATCCCTATTTTCCTAATGCCATTAAAACAATTCCCAAAATAATTAATATAGCTCCAATTATTCCTAATAATGATAAAGATTCTTTAAAAATAAAATGCCCAATTAATAATACAATAACTTGAACAATTCCCGTTACAATAGGAACCATAATTGATAAATCATATTTTACAATCATTCCCTGCCACAACAAAAAGCTGCATAGATATAAGAAAAAACCTAACATAGTTTGATAACCCATTTTAAAAGATAATCCCTTAGATAAAGATAAGTGCATCGAATCTCCACCTAATTTCATAAATGTTATTCCACCAGTAGTACAAAATATGTATATTAAAGCTAATATATATTGCATTATTTCTTCTCCTCTAATTCTTTTTTTAATAATGATACTTCTTGTATTAATAATGTTATTTTTTTCTTTTGACCTGATACTATTATTGTTAATGACATTGTTACAAATGTCATTAACAATAATATGATAGCAGTTATCATATTTGCCATTACTTCAAATCCCAATAATTCAGATATTAAATCAACAAAATTAGGTACAATTCCAACTAACAAAATAATAAAAGCTATAAAAAACCATATAAGAGAATATTTTTCAGGAATACGACCTTTTCTTAATATACTAAAAGTTAATAAAACTAAAAATAAAGCAAAAATGATTAAATATATTCTTAAATTTATTGGCATCTTTTATACCTCCTAATTCTGACCACAATAAGAGATAATATAACATTTAACATATAATAAACATTCTTCCAAGTTTTTATGGATGAAACCCCAGCTTTACGCTCATTCATTTCTACAGGTACCTCTTTGACAATATAATTTTTTCTTAATAATTCAGAAGTTGTTATAGGTTCTGGATATTCTAATGGATATGACATAGCAAAATCTTTTATAATTAGACTATTAATAGCCCTAAATCCTGATGTAGTATCATATATTTTTCTATTGGTAATTAATTTCATTATTTTAGATATAATCCTAATTCCTATTCTTCTTGCAAAAGTCGATTTAAAAGTATTATTATTACTAATAAATCTAGAACCAATAACCATATCGGCTTGTCCTTTAATTATCGGTTCAATAATATTCTTTATACAATTAACATCATGCTGTCCATCTCCATCAAATTGGACAGCTATATCATAATTATTATAATAAGCATATTTATAACCCGTTTGAACAGCACCACCAATTCCTAAATTATGTATTAAATCAACAACTGGTATATTATTTTCATGACAAATTTTACCAGTATTATCACTAGAACCATCATTTATTACAATAAAATCATAATTAGTTTTATTCTTTTTATTATACTTAATTATTGTATTACAAGTATTTAAAATATTATCTTGCTCATTATAAGCAGGAATAATTATCAAAATTTTACTATTATTCATAAATACTACTCCTCATATAACTTAAATTAATTGTAATTATATTAAACGATACTTAACAAATATGGACATAAAATAAATTAAATATAGCATATGCATTAAAAAATATTAAATACAATGTTAAATAACAATTCGTATCTGATTGATTAATCTTTCGTTTATTATTATATAATATAACAGGAATCAACATAAGCAATGGAATAAAATACCTGCCTTGTATTCCTTCAATAATAATATTTCCAACCTTTGTCCATTGCACATACAAACTTGTAAAAATAAGAATAACACATACTATTAATATTAATAAAGATAATATTTTTGTAACTTTATCTATTTTAACTTCTTTAGTTTGATCCTGATATGCTAAATAAGCAAGTAATCCTAATGAGATAATAGGATAAAAATAAGAAAGATTAACACTAAACCATTCTAAACTTTTGCCAGCCATTTGAGTTGCATAATCCATAATATTAGATGAAAAGGTATTAAACATTACAAGAATATATTTAATTGGATTAGATAAAATATATATTACTTGGTCTTTAGAATTAACACCACTAGTAAATTCAATCAAATATTGACTTGCTATCATAAGCCAAATTATATTTATAATTATGACCCATAAAGCCATAAGTCCAATTGTAATATATTTATCTTTTTTATTATTAAATTTATTCTCAGGAATTAAGAAAATTAGTAAACATAGTGGTAAATATACTATTTTACATAATGATAATATAGTAGTAATAGCTAGCAAAAATAATTTCTGCTTAGAACTAATTTTTGATATTTTACAGTATCTTAAATTTAATACATATGCCAATAATAAGAATGATATAGACATTGTTAAACCATCGGGTGACAATGAAATTGCTTCTTGCATTACCATAGGTAAAAAAGCACATACCATAAAAAATCGTTTAAAGCATGGGATAAATTTTAAAGCAAAATACATAATAATCAACCAAGTAATAAAATTAAAAATTCGCCCAGCATATACTTGTATTAAAATAGATCTTGTAAATATCTTACTAATAAAAATCCCAATTGATTGTGGCAAATATGAAATTGGAGAATATAATGATGATCCCGGGAAAGTAATAAATTCAGTATTATTATCAACCTTTTGATCTATCTTACTAAATAAATTACAATAATTCATATTATCAAGAGGATCAACCACTTCATATAAATGTTTAGATAATACCCGACCGCTTGATTTATTAGCATCCTTTTCTGATACCATATGCCCCTCGCTAATTTCATAAGCCCTAAGAAAATGCGATGGCTCATCTGGTACTCTACCAACAGGTATTACTAATAAATAAATTGCCCCAATTATAATTGCCAAAATTAAAAATACTTTTTCAATGCTATACTTCTTATTTTTATAGAATAAATATATTAATATACATAAACATATTTGTAATATCAAATATATAATTAAAATTATTAAATTTTTTATGGTTAAATTAATAGTATCACTTAAAAAAAATATATTTAAAGAGAATAACATATTAATACATAAAAATACACAACAAAAAATTAAATACTTATAATTTATCATAAGAAATTTTATTTTCTTCATATTTTTCTTTCCTAACCTTATCTAATAAAAATGTATGAGTTTTACTAAAATTAGTATTATAAAATGGATCATTGTCTATAATCTTTTTCCATTTATCATACATATAATATTGTTCTTTCATAAATCGTTTATATTTTTCTTTAGTTGTATCTAATCCCCGAGATTTAGATTCATAATGATACAATTCTACCTGAGGTACAAAAATATTATAATATCCTTTTTGTAATAATTTTAAATTTAAATCAATATCATTATATGCTACCATCAATTCTTCTTCTAAACCACCTACTTCATTGTATTTATCTCTAGAAATCATTAAACAAGCAGCCGTATTAGCACTATAATTGTGTGGTAATACTAATCTAGCATAAAGACCTATTGAATCTGCCTTTTCGCCTATAAAAGCGTGATTAGCAATTCCACCAACACCTAAAACTACACCGGCATGTTGAACAGTATTATCTGTATATAATAATTTAACACCTACTGTCCCAATATGTTTTTGCATAGCATATCCAACCATAATTTTAAGCCAATCATTAGTAATAAGCTCAGTATCATTATTCAATAAAACTATATAATCTGATTTACACGTTTCAACAGCAATATTGTTTATTTTTGAATAATTAAATGGCATATTAGCATCAACTACTCTAAAATTCTTATATTTATTTTTATATTTATCAATTAAATTAAATAAAGCTTTTTCATTACTATCATTATTTACTAAAACAACTTCATAATTTTTATAATTTGTTTTTTCAAAAATAGATTTTAAACAAATTTCGGTATCATCAGCATGATTTTTAGTGGGAATAATAATAGAAATACTTGGTTCTTTATCATAAGTATATTCAATTACATAATGATCATATTTAATACTAACATTACCTTTTATTTTACGTCTTTTCAAAGCATCTTCAACTGCTTTCTTTCCACGTTCTAATGCATAGCTTTTACTATTTATTGTAGCAGCTGTAGACCCCGGAATCATTCGCCAATGATATAATATTTTTGGAATATGAGCAATATTAGTAGTTTTTTCAGTAAATCTTAAAAACAAATCATGATCTTGACTTCCTTCATACCCTACTCGGAATCCGCCTATTTCATCAACAATACTTTTTCTTAACACACAAAAATGGCATATATAATTACTGCTAAGTAAAGTATCTGGTGCAAAATCTGATTTAAAATGAGGATCTCTAAAATTACCATTCATATCAAGCTTATCTTCATCACTATAAATCATATCTAATTTTTTATTTTTATTTAAAAATTTTACAACTTCATACAACGCATTTAAAGATAATACATCATCGTTATCCATCAAAGCTATAAATTCTCCTGTAGCAATTTTAATTGCACTATTAGTTGCTTTTGAAATATGACCATTTTCTTTTCTATAAACAACTTTAATTCTTTTATCATTTCGTTCATATTCTTTTAAAGTATCAATTGTTTCTTGATTAGTTGATTTATCATCTGCTAAACAAATTTCAAAATTAGTATAAGTTTGTTTCAATATTGAATCAATACATTCACTTAGTAATTGTCTATTAACATTATATACAGGTATTACTATTGAAATTTTAGGATTATATGAAAAATTTTTTATTTTTTCATCCCTATTTGACTGTTTTTCTAACCATAGCATATAATCTTTTTGTGTCATTGGATTTAAATATAAACCATTATAAAATATACCTCTTACTTTAATACATAATTCAACAAAATACTTTTTCCATAAAGTTGGAGGAACTAAAAAATGATGTTTTTTCCATAAAATTTTTATTCCCTTAAAAAGTAAAGTTATTAACTTAAATATTGTTTTAAAAAATAGTTTCATTTTATTTAAGGGCTTTTCTATAATCTTTCTAAATTTACTTTTTACACGATGATATAGAGAATTTGTACGAGTACAAATTAATTCTTCTTTATTATTATTTATAACATATACTTCAATTTTTTTTATTTCTTTAGGTATTAATGCTTCTAATAAAAAACCAAAATGTGAATATAATGGTAGTGAATTATATTGTAATACTTTACCATCACCTAATATTTTAAAACTACTATTATCTTTCATCACACTACCCTTAATCACAAATTTTGGAGACTTTATTCCATAAATATTGGCCTCTATAACATGAACATAATCACAAATCATAATTACAACTCCTCTGCAAATCCTTTCTGCATTTTTTTAAATATTTTTAAACCTAAGAATAACAAAATTATACTTCCTACAATAACTACAAATAACGATAATAGTCTAGGCATTGATTGATAAAATAAAATATCTCTATAACTGTTAATAATTACTGCCATAGGATTCAAATTTAATATTTGTGCTATCTTAGCAGGAAATAAATTTGGAGAATATAAAATAGGTGTTGCATAAAATAACATATTTACCAAAAAATTAATAATATATTCAGCATCTCTAATGTATACATTAATAGCGCTAGTTATTAATATAATACCTAAAAGAAGTAAAAATTGAGCTAACACAACCATTGGTAAAAATACCATATACCAACTAAAACCAATACCACTAAAGATTAAAAAAATAAAAATAATTAAACATGATATCAAAAAGTTAATTAGCCCACTAACAGCTACTGATATAGGCAATATTTCTCTAGGAAAGTATACTTTTTTTATAATACCCCCATTTTGAAGTACTGTTGTTGTCCCCTGTAATATTACTGTTGTAAAAAAAGTCCATGGTAATATTCCAATTATTAAAAAAGTTACATAATGCTCTTGTCCACCTTTTAATATAAAGGGAAAAACAATAGCATATACTAAAACTTGTAATAAAGGATTAACAAATGACCATAATACACCCAAAAATGATCCTTTATATTTTCCTCTAATTTCTTTTCTAACATTACTTTTTAGTAATTGTCTATATGCGTATAAATTATTTAATGTATCTATCACTTTATCCACACACCTTTAAATATTCATCAACAACTTTATCAACATTTCCATCCATTCTAATTTTCTCATCATGTATCCAAATAGCTCGATTACATAATTTTTTAACAGAATCTAAACTATGACTTACTATAACAATTGTTTTTTCGCTATTTTTCAATTCTTCTAATTTAGCAAAACATTTATCTTGAAAGTGTTGATCTCCTACTGCTAATATCTCATCTATTAATAATATCTCAGCATCAACATTTATAGCTACTGAAAAAGCTAACCGCATATACATTCCTGATGAATATGTTCTAACTGGACTATCTATAAAATTACCAAGTTCAGAAAAACCAATAATATCATTAATTCGATCATCTATCTCTTTAGCAGTTAGTCCGAAAATAGATGCATTAAAATAAATATTTTCTCTTCCAGTAAAATCAGGGTGAAAGCCAGCTCCTAATTCTAACAATGAGGTTAATTTACCAACCGTTTTAATAGAACCTTTAGTTGGATATATTATTTTTGTCATTAATTTTAATAGTGTACTTTTACCTGATCCATTAGTTCCAATTAAAGCTACTGTTTCTCCTTTTTTTATATCTAAATTAATATTTTTTAAAACTTCATGATATTCTGTTTTATTATTATTCCAAAACACTAATCTCTCTTTTAAGGTACTAGGTTTATCAGAATATATTTTAAATGTTTTTGAAACATTATTAACCGATATAACGATATTATTATTTGATGTTTTTCTCACAATTACATCCTCCAATTTAAACTTTAGCATTTTAATTATATCATAATATAAAGATTAACTGCAACTAATATCAAGATTTGATAGTAAATTAATTATATCTGTTCCATCACAACAAAAATTATCATCCATATTTAATATTTTATTAATATCCTTGTTATTTTTAAAAAAACAACATATAAATTTATAGTGTTCAATTATAAATTTTCTATTAATATCGACTACACCATATAAATCATGCATTCCCTCTATTATTCCCAAATAAACTTGATCTAAATATTTACTTTTTCTTTTATTATATTCACCATCAGTATAGATAGGATTACCTTCTATATCAAACTTTATTAATTGACCAAAGGGAGCAGATAAAATAGCTTCTAATAATAAAGTTTTTAAATATACTATATTATTTTCATCTATATATCCATCTTCATTAACATTAAAACAACCAATTATTTTACACCCTATCTTTTTTGGCCTTAAATTATTAGTAACAGTAAAGTAATAACCTTGTATTTTTTTATTTAATATTTTAGATAAATAATACTGAGTAGTTCCTGAATACCCTACATCTACAATAGATATGGTTTTTTCATCTATATCTGGTAAAATATGCCTAATATATTTTAAATAATTCTTTTTTTCTTTCTTTGCCCCTTTAAGAATTTCATCAGCATATTTCTTTACTAATTTTATTACTTTATCTTTATCCTGAGGTAATGTAATAGTATCATCTACTTCATTATTCAATTTTATACCATATCTATTAATAAATAAATGATATATAGTTCCATTATATAGTAAATCTAAAAGTTCTATCAAATTATCAATATTAGTACAAGACGCTAATGAAGTTGCCCGTCTAGAAGCTAAAAAATAAATATTATCAACTTCTCTAATATTTAATAATTGACAATATACCTTATAAATTTTTTGTAAATAATAACCCTCTCTTGAGATAAATAAAATTTTATCAGAGTTATTATTCTTAGAAAACCAATTAAAAAAAGTTATAAAAACAGGAGCAAATAAATAGCCATATAATTTAAAATTATTGCTAACTAAATATTTATTAAAAAATGGTGAATTAAATAAAAACTTATTATATAAAGTACCACTCACTATACTATCATTAATATTATTTACTTGAACTTCATAATAATCTTTCAAATATTCTCGTCCACTTAATATATTAATCGCATCTTTTTTATATTTTAATACTTGTAAATAATCAGAATAGTAATTATCACCAATATGAATAGTATTCTCATTATTGTTATTAAAATAATATTGCCACATATCTCCTTTATCTTTTCGTTTATTTAATTCACATGATATAAGTAATTTACGATAATTCTTTATTCCACATTTATCAAGTATTTTAACAATTATTGTCTTTGGTAAATACATATCAGATATAATATCTATATTTTTATTACTAGTAAGTAAATCATTATATAACTTTACCATATCATCTCTAGGAATAATATAATTTAATTCCAACTCTATCTCTAAAGCTTTTAACATATTTATTTGTTTTTCACTAAAATTATTTATAATTTTCAGTTCATTATATATTTCATTTAAAGTAACATCTTTTTTTAACTTTTTTATAGCCGCAATTTCAGCTTCTTTTCTAATCAATAAAAATGGTTTAGAAAACGATAATTTACTCTCTTGTTCAACAAGTAAAAAAAGATCATCTGGTTTTAATACCCTTCTTGTTACTAAAGTATCAAAAATATCAAAGGTTATAGTATCATATGATAATAATTTATTATACAATTCATCATAAGTATAACTAAAAATATCTTTTTTAGTTAATGCAATATTTTTATCCTCTATAAATAAATTATTATAATGTAATTTTCTATTAGCTAATAAATATATTAAACGTATTAATATTGTTTCTACTTCCTTATTCCATTCTTTAATATTATTAATAAAAGACATATTTAAATCAGCTAAAATATTAGTATTAAAAATAAAATTATAACTAATTTTTAAGTCTTTATTATGATATAAATCAAATATATTTAATTTAAAATAATTATGGATAGAAGTAAATTTATCATTTTCATACAGTATATTATAATTATATTTATAATAATTCTTACCAATATTAATAAAATCAATATTATTATTTTGTAATAACGAAATAATAGCCTCTATAAAACCATTATCCATATTATTTAAATCTTCACTATCATTTATATTTATAATATAATCATATTTTTGTAGTTGAATTCCATTTTGTAATAAATTCTCTTCGTAAATATTATTCAAGTAACAAAAATCTTTCTTTCTAATATTAATATTTCTTATATATAAGTCAAACGGAAATAACACTTTATATAACCAATTAGTTAATTGATTATACTCAATATTAGTCTCAATGTTAATAGCTATTTTTTTATTACAATAAAAAGTAGGTTCTATAAATAATTTAGAATTATTATGTTCTATAGAATATTGTTTTATTGGTTTTAATAACAATTTACCTAATCTTCTACTGAACTTAGCTTTATTTAAAACTTTTACTTGTACTTTCCTTGTTGGTATTAATTTTATATATTTTTCATTCATTTTAATCACACTCATTTTTAATATTTTAAACTATAATATATTTTTAATACACATAAACCAAATATATAACTAATCTTTAATAATCCCCTTTCAAAGATATTGGCTTTATTATAATTAGTTTGAAAATAATATTGACTTTTTTTTAATATTTTATATTTATTAATTTTAGATATATTAGAATCAATAGTTACAGAATGATTATGAATGACTTCTACATCTAGCATTACTTTTTCTTTTTTATTAATTTTTTTTAATTTATTAGCTAAATAATTCTCTTCATAGTATAAAAACATATTTTCATCAAAATAATCAACTTGTTTTAATATATCAGTATTAGTTAAAAAGAAACAACCTGAAGTAGCTTCTACTATTACTTCTTTTTTTCTGGCATAAAAAGAATCTTTATATTGTAAATGTTTTTCATAAAAGCGGTGAAAATATGGAATATTTAAAATTACATCCTGAAACGGAGTAGGAACTTTCCAACCTCTACTTAATTGTCCATGAGTATTAATTATAGGAGCACATACCCCTATATTATTATCCATACCATCAATTAATTTACTTAGATCAGTTTCCTCTTTAATAATAATATCTGTATTACTAATAAAAATGTTACAATTGCCATATTTATTTAATAAATACTTAGCTGCTACATTAATACCAGATCCATATCCTTTATTATCTGTATTTTCTAAAACAGTTATTTTTTTATTTTTTATTTTTCGCAAATTAATTAAAGAATTATCTTTAGATGCATTATCAACAATAATGATTTCATCTAAGATATGATAATCAATGACATTATCAATTACTTTTTTAGTATTAGCATAATCATTATAATTAATCATTACTAGAACTGTTTTCATAAGACTCCTTTTTATTATATAATATTACTATAATAATAGCACAATAAATACTTACAGCTGGTGAAGTTAAAATATGACCAGAGAATAAAGACAATAATAATATAAAAATAAGACTAATTAAGCAAGGATATTTATTAGGATTAAAATTATTAAATAATTGTCTTACTATACTAATTATTAAATAAATTATAAAACTAAAATATAATATAAAACCTATTATTCCATGACTATAATATATATCATAATAATCCATTTCAATTGTTTTAGTATTAACTAAATCAGTACTATAATTTTTAATATAACCAATACCTAATAATTTACTAGATATATTCGCTTTATCATAAGCGTGCTTTGTATCATTCATAAAAGTAATTCTACGTGAGAAGAGAAATTGATCAATATTCTCTATATGTAATAATTCACTAACAGAATCTATTTTCAAGAACTTAAGATGAATAATAATATTTTTATAAAAAGTTGTTTTAGGTATTATAAATGATAAACTTATGTAACTTATAATTAAAATACTACTAATTATTATTATCTTCTTTTTTAGTGAAGTTTTAATTAAATAATATAATATATAAAATAATATAGTAATAGTAAAAGCTATTAATGGTACTTTATTTCCTATACTAAAAGTTATATAAAAGCATATTAAAATAAAGGGAATAATTAGTACCCATTTATTTTTCAATATATAAGCTAATACTAATGGAAAAAGTAACGATAAAATTCCACTTACTTCATTAGCTGTATTAAATAATCCTATATTACCTTTTTTAGTAATACTATAAGTAGGATAACCTAATCCTAATAAATTTGGAATTAAAATTAAACCAGCATAAATAAAAAAGAGATATATCAAATATTTTTGATTAATTTTTTTATTTTCATTATACATTTGAAATATAAATATTAAGATAATAGGAAAATAAAAAGTTCTAATTAATCCTGATATTTCGTATACAAGTACATGAAAATCTTTAGTTAATACAATATTAATACTATATAGTAACATATATAATAATATCAAAAATGAATATATATTGATTATCTTAGTATATTTATTCTTAATAACAAACCATAAATTATATAAAGCATATATCATAAAACAAGTTCTAATAATAATGCCTAATGTTAAATTAAAATTAAAAGTACGAATAGAAATACTTGTTATAATATCTAATAAAGGTTGAATTAACAAAAAAACAGTTACTATTAAAACAATTTTTTTTTCTAACCATTTATTCATATCATCGACCTCTATTTTATTATACCATATACTTAATTCTATTAGCAATCTAATAATTAACGCAAAAAATAGAGAGTTATATTCTCTATTTATTGTTTAGCAAATTTACCACAACGACTACCCCATATATCAATTAATTCATCATTTTTATATATTTTAAGTAATTCACAATTATTACTACACCCACTACATTCTGAGCCTTTAGTTATAAATTTAATATCCTTTAAATTTAGTTTATATACTTTATCTGTTTCATTTTTTTTAGCCAATATAGCTACCCCTAAAGCACCCATTAAATGACTATTAGGATCAACCAATATTTTAGTACCTAGAGTCTCCTCAAAATATTTAATAACACCTACATTTTTTGATACCCCACCTTGAAAAATGATAGGTGACTCTAACTTTTTACCTTTACAAACATTATTTAAATAATTAAAGACTACACTACGACATAATCCTGCAATAATGTCCTCTTTCTCATAACCTATTTGTACTTTATGTACTAAATCAGATTCAGCAAAAACAGTACATCTTGCAGCCAGTTTAACAGGATTATTACTTTTAAGAGCTATCTTACCAAATTCTTCTACATCTACCCCTAATCTTTTAGCTTGACTAGATAAAAAAGAACCAGTACCAGCTGCACATAAGGTATTCATAGCATAATCAACAATAATACCTTCTCTAAGTAAAATAACTTTAGAATCTTGTCCACCAATTTCTAAAATAGTTCTAACATTAGGATATATTGATGTTGTTCCAATAGCATGAGCCGTTATTTCATTTTTAATAACATTGGCATCTAACATTAAACCAATTAACTTTCTAGCACTTCCAGTAGTTCCAATACCTTTCAAAATATATTGTTTAGGTATTTTTAATTTATTCAACAGTCTTTTTACTGCACCAATAGGATCTCCCTCTGTATATAAATAGCAAGAATCTAGTATTTTATTTTGACTATCAATAATTACCCCTTTAGTAGATATTGATCCAATATCTACTCCTAAATAACATGATTTCATTTTTGCCTCATTTCTAACATATCATAAAAAGCTTCTAATCTTGTTTTTACACCTGTTTCTGATGTATTCATATCCATACTAAAAAATAAAACTGGTACTTTATATTCATGTGCTATTTGATTAATAATTGGCATAGCTGCAATTTCAGGAGTACAAAATGATGCTTTCATATGAATAATACCATCATAATTATGTTCACATAAATATTTAGTATGATAAATATTATCTAAAGCATCAGCTCCCATTCGATATTTTAATAAATGTTGCTTTAAAAATTTCTTTACTTTATACTTTTTCTTAAATAATAAGTATGTAACATCAGTAAAGCGTTTTACTGAAACACCCATATCACTTAATAACTGTTCCATTTGATAATTAGTAAATGGTTCCATTAAGGTATATAACTCACCAACTATTCCTACTTTAATATAATTTTTAGGCTTTTTAATTTTTATTTTTTTAAATAATCTTCGATATTTATGATAAATTAATTTTAAATGAAATAAACTCTTAGTTTTTTTCATTTCATTTAACATTTCTTGGTGTAATTGATTAAAACTATTCTTTTTAACCTCAAAACAACGATGAATTCTAATATAATCCTCTATTTTATCAATATATTTAACCATTTTAATAGTAATTAATCCATAATAAATAGCTTTTATTTTATGATAAGGTAAATTGGTCTCTTTAAAAATTTTTAATAAATTAACTTGTTTTCCTCCTGATATTAAATTAATTAATTTGAAATCATATCCCAAATCTTCTAATATTTTTCTTTGTAGTTCATGATAATATCCATATCGGCATCCTCCACCCATTTGAAATATAACATTAGCGCCTTTATCTAAACTTTCAATCATTGTCCCCAATGTATATTTAAAAGGAGCACAAACAAAGTCAGGACTATATTTAGAACCTATTTCAGCTGTTCTAGTTGTTATTTTAGGAGGATGAATTATATCGCATTTAAAAGTATGACTTAAAAGATAAAAAATAGCTACTTCATAATTACCCATTAAGGGATATGATATTTTAATTGATGACATCAATAAAACTCTCCACTCTAGTTTCTACTCCAGCTAAAGAAGTATTATCATCAACTACTAAATTAAGATATGGCTTATTTAATTTACGCATTACTAATTCATTAACTAAAGAGTCTAAACCACAAGGGAAAGAGGAAAGAAAAAGAAAACCATCTACTTTATCACTAAGTAGAATTGAACCAATTTGATCACGACTATATTTCCAATAAAGATTAGGAGATAATTTAAGAGCTAAAGTATTAGTTTTTTGAATATTAAAAGCATCACAATAAATAATATTAATATCATTATCTTCAAATAATTTAATAATAGGTTTCCCAATTAATGAATCATAAGTATTATAAGGATGTGATATTAACAGCACTTTTTTTCTATCACTTAATAATTTATTACTTTGTTCTATTTCTTTTTGTTTTAAAGAATACTTATAATATGCAATCGCATATTTATATGCTTGTGTTACTTTTTTACTACTAAAACCCAATTCTTTACCAATCTTAAATAAACCTCCTCGCATATTATTATCATTATCAATATTAAAATTTAATATTTTAGTATCAAATAATTTACTAGCTAGATCATAAATAGCTAAAAAATTAGTACAAGTTTGATTATCATTATCAAAACGATCAATTCTGGGTATTAGAATATAATCACATTTATCAGCTAAATAAACTAAATGACCAAAGTATAATTTCATACTAAGACACATTTCATCTGGTACTAATTTAGTTCCATTATCTAACATAACAGGATTAGTATCAGGACTAATGATTAAATCTATATCTAATTTCTTAAAAAAAGGTTCCCACAATTCTTTATAATAATAGTAATGCAGTGCTTTTGGAATTCCCACTTTTACCTTGTCCATTTTATCACCAATATATCTTATGTATAAAATTATTAATTATGTCAAAAATAAAAATGGGTGTGATAGTCTGAAAAATAATTATTTTCATGACTCTGTGTGCCTTGAACAAAGTGAAAGGAATGTGTGGTTATAATGAGAAATAATAAACAGGAAATTAAATGTCAAGTTTTTGATTGTGCTTTTTGTGATTCCAATGAGTGCAAATGTAGTTTAGATAAAATTGAAGTATGTAATTGTGCTCCAGATAATAGTAAAGAAGCAACTATGTGCAATAGCTATAAAAAAAGTAAGCATAACGATTAATAAGCTTAATATAAACTTAAATACTAATACATGTAATTCATAAATGGACTAGCAATAGTCCTTTTTATCATATCTAATATTTAATAACTTATAAATGCAGCTATATTTTTTATATAATAATAAAAAAATAGCATTTAGCTATTTCATTTAATTTATAACTGTACTTCATTCTTATAATAAAGTTGCACCACACTCTGTACAAAACTTAGCACCATCTTTAATAGGAGTACCACATTTTGGACATGATGTATTTTTTAATTTTTCTAAATTAGTACCACACTCTGGGCAAAATTTTCCACTTGATTCTACTCCACATTTTGGACATTTTATGACTTTATCTTCTGATATTGAGGTAGCACTAACAGCCACTGAATTACTTTCACTTGGTTTAGTGAAACTAACTGGGGATTGACCTCCCATCATATTACCGGTAGCCATATTCATCATGCCAACACCCATAAAACCATTGACAGCTCCATTTTCGTTACTAGCTGCATTTTCCATAGCTGTAGCTGTAGCTGCTACCATTCTACCTGCAGCATTTTCTTGAGTACTATAGAATCTAGATTCAGCAAATTTATCAATTCTTTTCTTAGAATCGTCATCAGGAGTTGGAGTATCTAAAGCTACTGATACTACCTCCATTCCTCGCAATTCGCCCCATTTATTATCTAGAGCATCATTCATATAATCTGCTATTTTCGTTTGTTCTCGTGTTAGAGCATTATAGCTAATACCATCAGCCGCACAATTACCTATAGCTCCAGCAATACATGATAGAAATTCGGCATTAGCTTGTTCCATCAATTGTTCTTTAGTAAATACATCATTAACATTACCAACTACATTTTGAAAAAAGACTAATGGATTAGATATTTTAAATGTATAAGAGCCATGATATCTGATATAAATATCATGATAAATAGGATCATTATAAGGAATTGGACTAGTTGATCCAAACTTATTATCAAATATCTCTTTTACATTTACATAATATATTGCTTGTTCCTTAGCTGGCGTTCCATTATATGTAAATCTTTGCCAAGCTTCTTTAAATACAGCCCCAAATTGACCAGCAAACAATGAAGGTGATGTAGATGCATCAAAATTATATATCCCCTCCTCAGCTGTTGCATCTAATATTTTACCTGAATCGAAAATAATAGCTACTTGACCTGGACTTACTTGAATCCTACTTTTAGCTGAAATTTGTCCACTTTTAGTAGTTTTTTTTACTACTAAAGTATTATTATCCATACTATCACATTTTACATAATCTTCCCATTGATCTTTCAATGTACTACCTATTGCACCGATAGTTGCTTTAATTAATCCCATATTTTACCTACCTTCTTTCTTATTTATATAAACTAATCATCCTTGCTTTTAGGTTAAATTCATTAATCATTGAACCACAATAATAACATTTCTTATGTCATAAACTTTTAATTAGTATTCCATAATTTGGACAATTAATTGATATACTATTTTCTGAATTATTACCATCATATATATAAATAAATTTGCAATCTATATAGTTTTCTTTTTATACTTCATATTATTAATTATAACTTTACTATCTTTTAATTTTTGAAAGTTACTTCTTTTATAATAGTAGCTACTCTATCACTTTTATCATAATCTTTAATCATCTATTTGTAAAAATTAATATCACTATATTCTTCTTGCATATTACTGTTAATTAAAATATCAATATGTTTAGATATCATATCATAAAGTAACGCCACATAATGTAATTTTGTCTTATCTTTATCAGTGATAGATAAAAATATAATACTTAAATACCTTTTTACTGGATTATATAATTCATTTTCATTAAACTTTGGGAAATCAGTTCTAATTTTAAGTAATAGTATATTAGTCATTCCTGACACACTTCTTAATCAAGTAATATCTTCTTACTTAAAGTATAAATAATATTACTAATAATATGATAATTACCTATTGACATCAAAACTTTTTTATATTTTATATATATGAATAATAAAATTACTTCTAGAAAAATAATAACACCTAATATTATACCTAAAAAATTATTAATAATAGCATAAAGACACCTACTTATCAAAATTGTATCCACATATAATACACACTGGACAATCCAGTTTATTTTTTGAATGACATTGTGGACAATATTTAGATGGTGGCTCTGGCATATTACGTGCTTCTTTATTTGTATCACGTAGTAGTGGACCATATGAACCCATTTGAAAAATCAAAGTTGGATCAGCCATTAATGATGGATCAGTAATCCCATTAGTTGTTATTAGTTGTTCATCTTTCTTAGTAGTATATTTTTCATCTTCTTGTTGAATAAACCTACTATTTTGAGGAATTGATGAAGTTAAATTATTAAAAGTTGGAGATGGATTATGCAACACTGATTCATTATTAACCATATCATTTCTATCATTCGATTCAAAAGACTGAACTGGTTGATTAATTTCACTATTCCGATTATCAACTATTTTAGCAACTGGTATAGCATTAGGTTCTACAATCCCTAAATTATTCATTGGGTTATTCACATTAATAACATTATCATCCGATTTATCATTGCTTAATTCTAATAAATCAACCATACTAGGAGCCGATATAGTTCCCATCTCTGGTATAGATTCTGCCACATTTGTTGAATTAAAATTAGGTTCTACAATTGATTGATTATTATCAGTTTCAATAGTTGGTATTTGATCTAAAATGTTATTACTAACAACTGGAGGCTTATTAAAAATCATTTCACTATTTGTTGGTTTAGAATCATTAGTCTGTGTAGACTTTGTCATTGACTCTAAAGTAATATTAACAGCTCCCAACTCTGTTTTTTTTGTATTTGGCTTAGTAAAATCAAAATTAGAAAAAGATAATATTGGGAAAAAGATAATAGGTAAAACGGCCATTCCTAGACAAAATAGAGTATTTTTATGACAAGCTTTACCCATTGTCCAACCAATTAATATAATCATTACTGGTATACCTAAAAAATTAACAAAAGGTACTACTATTAAAAAAATCATCCATAATGGAATATCCAATAAATCTAACAAAATCCATATATTATATATAGGTACTATAGCTTTCCAACTGGCTATACTTAATTTTTTAAAAATTTGCCATATAGATACTAATTTAACTAAAAAAAGAACTATAGCAATTAATATTAAAAAAATTAAGTTGCGATCTACAAACACTAGTATTTTATCAAATAACCCTGCTATCATAATATCCCTCATATTCTATTAGCTATAAATAGTTTACCACAATTAGACATCTAATTCAATACAAAAAAAGAAAAGCAGCTTAAGGCTTAAGTCTTGTAGGGCCTCTATAAATAAATGTCGCTTCTCTAATATTATCAATATTAAATAATTGCATCATTAGCCTAGCAATACCAATTGCAAAACCACCATGTGGTGGGCATCCATAACGGAAAAAATCTAAATAAAAGGCTAATGAATCAGAATCAATTTCCTTTTCTATCATTTGTTGTTTTAATATATCTACTCTATGTTCTCTTTGAGCCCCAGTTGTAATCTCTACTCCCCTAAATAATAAATCATAACTATTAGTTAATCCATCTTTATCTAACATATGATAAAAAGGTCTAGCACTAAATGGATATTTAGTAACAAATATAAAATCACAATTATATTTCTTTTTAGCATAATCACATAATAATTTTTCTTCTTGTCTCTCAAAATCTTCTGTTCTTTCGCCCACGAAATTATACTCATTCTTTAAAATCCTTTTGGCTTCAACAAAAGTAATTCTTGGAAAAGTTATATTGGTATCAACTAATTCTACCTTAAATGTTTCCTTTATTTTATCACCATATTTATCATTAACTTTACCAATAGCATACTTTAACCATTCTTCTTCCATATCCATAACATCATTAACACTATCAATCCATGATATCTCAATATCGGCCATATTAATTTCTGTCGCATGGTAAGATGTATGGGAATTTTCAGCTCTGAAAGCTGGTCCTATTTCAAATACTTTATCAAAGCCACTAGCCATTGCCATTTGTTTATAAAATTGTGGTGATTGTGATAGACAAGCTGTCTCTCCAAAATAATCTAATTTAAATACCTCAGCTCCTGATTCAGCTGCTCCAGCTGCTATTTTAGGCGAATGGATTTCCATAAAATCATGATTAATACAATACTCACGTAATGCATGTTCCAATAGTGTTTCACACTTAAATAATAAATTATTTTCATCTCTTCTTAAATCAATAAAACGCCAATCTAATCTTGTCTCACGTAGGGTATTATCACTTATCTTCTTATCAATTGGTAATTCTGATAGTGATACAGAAGTAACCTCAATCTTGCTTGGAATAATCTCCATACCATTTAATTTAACCTTAGGATTATCCATTAAAGTACCTGTAATTTTAACAGTACTTTCCAAAGTAAGATTATCAATTAACTCTGCTAAAGAATCATTACCCTCTTTTTCTATTGTCATTTGAACTTTACCAGTACCATCTCTTAATATAACAAATTGAACATACTGTAGATTACGAATATTATCTACAAATGCCTGTAATACAATTTCTTGTCCCAAATATTTTTTTAAATCTTTAATATATATTTTATTCATATAACCTCCATCACTCACAACAACAATTATCATGATCATCTAAAAACATAATAATATCTTCTTCTTTTACTTTAAATTCTTGTTTATCACAATTATGTTTAACCGTTAATATTTTAGAGTTAACTTCATCAGACCCAATAATAATAACATATTGTGCACATAGCTTATCAGCCTGTTTAAAATTGGCTTTCATATTACGCTTATTATAATCAATATCGACACTAAAACCACTTAACCTTAATCTATTACATAAATTAATTGCATAACCTACCTCATCTTCACTAACAGGTATAATATAACAATCAATACATTCAGGAATATCTAAATCAATTTTCTCATAATCTAAAGCTGTTAATAGTCGTTCCATTCCTAGTGCAAATCCAACTCCAGGTGTTTTAGGCCCTCCAATCATTTCTACCAATCCATTATAACGTCCACCACCACATAAAACATTTTGAGCACCAAAACCTTCAACATCAGCTTCTACTTCAAATACAGTGTGTGTATAATAGTCTAGACCTCTAACTACATTAGGATTAACAACATAATCTATATTCATTGCATCTAAATAAGATTTTACATCCTCAAAATGTTTTTTACTAATATCATTTAAATAATCAATTGTCTTAGGTGCCTGTTTAATAATATCTTTTTCAGCATCAACTTTACAATCCAATATTCTTAAAGGATTTTTATTAAATCTTACTTTACAATCATCACATAGGCTATCTAAATAGGGTTCAAAATATTTTTTTAAAGCTTCACGATAATTATTCCTTGACTCACTATCTCCTAAACTATTAATATTAACCTTTAATCCTTTTAAACCTAGTAATTTATATAAATTAACTGGAATACTAATAACCTCTGCATCAACTAAAGGTGAATCTGATCCAAATACTTCAACCCCAAATTGATAAAATTCTCTAAACCTACCTGATTGTGGTCTTTCATATCGATAATTAGGACCATAATACCAAGCTTTAACTGGCATCGTATGATTACCATACATTTTATTTTCTACAAAACTTCTAGTAATACCAGCAGTACCTTCTGGTCTAAGCGTATTTAATCTATCACCACGGTCTTTAAAATCATATGTTTCTTTAGTAACAATATCAGATGATTCCCCAACTCCCCTATGAAACAATTCACTAGCTTCAAAAATAGGTGTTCTAAAATACTCATAATTATATTTTTCCATTAAACTTTTAATTATTTCTTCAATATATAATACTTTTTTACCATATTTACCATATACATCATAAGTACCCTTAGGTTTTTGAATCATGTTATCACCTCACTATATTTAGTATAACGAAACTAAAGTTAATAGTCAATAAAGCACTAAAGAAAAATATATAATTTATAAATTATTTTTTACTATTAATTATATTTATTTTTATAACTAACCAACACAAAAAAAGATTGTAAACACATATATTACAATCCTATACATTTATTATATTTTATGATTTTAGTTGCCCAAACTAGCAATTTGACTGGCTAAATCGTTAACTTCAGATGAAGTAGTTTGTGTTTTAGTTGCAGCTTCTTGTTCATTTTGTTGTGTACTTGTAGCATATTTATTTAAAACATCAGATAACTTTTTACAATTGTCATCTATTACTTTACCCAATTGGTTAAAAGCTAATGCCATATTGTCCCACTCAGCAGATAAATTTGAATCTTCTGATTTTACGGTATCAGCAATAAATTCACAAAAACCTTTCATTTCATTTGATGTAATTTGAATTTGTGAACTTTCAGTAGATACTCTTTCTGATTGCCTTAAAAGTTCATTAGTACTAAATGTTGCCATTATATTCCTCCTTAATTATTTATCGATTATAGTTATTTAATTCCCATTGACGATCTAAAAAAGTATTAGTATCATCTATTAATTTATTTATGCTTGTCTTTATCTCGTTATTTATTAATTTCACTAACTGTTTTAAATTTTCTTGCGATTCACTACCAAACTTAGTACCCTCAGCAAATGTCATAAAATCTACATTTCGCATAACATAATCAAATGTATTAGTAGATGTCACAATTTTTTCCATATCAGATTTTATATTAGTAGCATAATCCCTAACACTGTTAATATCTTTATCTATTAACGCCATACTGCACCTCCATTCTC
>CANQEN010000015.1 GCA_947595045.1 uncultured Bacilli bacterium
GTAATAATAAAAATAGTGCCTTAATAGTAACTCAAATAATATTGAACATAATAAGTGAATCAAGAAATAAGTCAAATCAAAGAAGTGTAGAGGGATTAGAACATGTAATATAATACCTTATGAAATGAATATGTAAGCTTAATGTATTAAAGTGACTATGGATATGCAGCAGGAACCAGTGTACACAAAATTTAAGTAGTTATAATAATTCAGAATGTACAAGTAATAACTAGTTATATAAATATCTTATCCACGAATGACTAATGTTTCCTTATTCGGCTTCTAATTATGATAACCATGTATATTATGTCTATGAGAAAGGTTATATAGAATGTGATAATTCTGCTAGTGGGAGTGTTATCGAGGTTCGCCCCGTTGTACATCTAAAATCCAGTGTAAAAGTATTTAAGCTAGATAATAATGTTGGATTACAAGATAAACCTTACAATCTATCTTTATAAAAGCTAGTAATTATTTTTCTAGCTTTTTTTAAGTACAAAAAAAGGAAATTATTTAGTTATCAATAATAATACAGTAGGAGGTGAATATGAAGAAAAAAATTATAATATTTTCTATAGTAGCAATAATTGGTTTAGTATGTGGATTTAAGTTATTAGCTAGTGATAAACAATCAGTTAAAGCTTTACCTGTTGAAGAAGAACAAAAAACAGAAAAGAAAACAACTAAAACAGATACTAAAGTTAAAGTTGATATTAAAGGCGCTATTAACAATCCAGGTGTATATGAAATGGATAATACTTTAAGAGTTATTGATGCTATTAATATAGCTGGAGGTCTTAGAGAAGATGCTGATACTACATATCTTAATTTGAGCTTAAAATTAACTGATGAAATGGTAATTATCGTATATACTAAAGCTGAAATAGCAGATCAAGAACAGAAAGCAACTGTAGTTAAGTATATTGAAAAGGAATGTAATTGTCCATCTATCCAAAATGATGCATGTCTATATAACAAAAATACAACTACTAATCCAGATAGTTCTAATACGGTTAATGGTAAAATTAATATTAATACAGCTGATGTAGCTGAATTACAGAATTTAAATGGTATTGGAGAATCAAAAGCTAAAGCTATTATTGAGTATCGAGAACAAAATGGTAATTTTAAATCAATTGATGATTTAAAAAATGTTAGTGGAATAGGAGATACTGTTTATAATAAGATTAAAGACAATATTACAGTCTAAACTAATTTTAATTAGTTTAATCATTATTACTTTAACATATGTTGGTTATCACTTAAATAATCCACCGGTTATAAAAGAAGGAAAAACTAGAATTCAAGCTAGAATAAATAAACTAGTTATTGATGGTAATAAAATGACTTTTTATATACCTAATCAAATTATTAATTATTATGCTAGTAGTGAAGATGAGTTAAAGCAATATCAAGTGGGAGATACTATAATAGTATCCGGTAATATTAAAGAACCAACTAGTCAACGTAATTTTCATTTATTTAATTATAAACATTATTTATTGAGTTTAAAAATAAACAGTATTATAGAAGCAGATCAAATTACTAAAGTATCATCTGATTGTAATTTACTATTTCAATTAAAAAGATGGATGATTAAACGAATTGAAAAGATAGATAATACTGGATATATGTTTAATTTTATATTAGGAGATAATAGTAAAGTAGATAGTGAAACAACTGCTAATTATAGGATTAATGGTATTAGTCATTTATTTTCTATATCAGGTATGCATATTACCTTATTTTCATCAATTCTCTTTTTCTTGTTAAATTTAATTTATAAAAATAAGCATAATTTTATTATTGTTTTTCTAATTTTACTTATCTATGTATTTTTAACAGGTGGTTCTCCATCTATTATTAGAGGTGTAGGTTTCTTTTTAGTTTTAAATGTTAATCGTTATTTTAATTTAAAAATTAAAACACTTATTCTTTTTATCTATTTTATCTGTGTTATGTTGTTATTTAATCCTTATTTAGTTTATCATACAGGTTTTTTATTTAGTTATACTATTAGTTTTTATTTAATTTTATTTCAGGGTGGTATTGCTAAATACAAATCATATATTAATAAATTATTAATAACATCTTCTATATCTTTTATGGCCAGTATTCCTATTTTAATTCAAACTAATTTTTCTATTAATGCTTTAAGCATTATTCTTAATTTATTTTTTGTACCGTTAGTATCTTTTATAATTTTTCCTTTATCCTTAATTACTTTTATTATTCCTATGTTTTATCCATTATTAAATTTATGCATTATATTAATGGAGACAACATCTAATTGGTGTGCTGATGTAAATGGATTAACTTTAGTTTTATGTGCGATTCCTTTCTATATAGTTCCATTTTATTATTTAATTATTACATTTATTATTCACAAATTATTAATAAATGAATATAAATATATTGTAGTGTTAATAGTAATCCTGTTAGGACATCATTTTATAGGACGATTGGATTCAAGGGCTTTAGTGTCAATGATAGATGTAGGACAAGGAGATTCTATTTTAATTAAATTGCCTAATCAAAGAGCTAGTATTTTAATAGATACAGGTGGTATAGTATCTTATAATAATGAACCATGGCAAATTAGAAATAAGAAAAGTACTATAGCTGATAGTACAATTATTCCTTATCTTAAATCGATAGGTATTGATCATTTAGATTATCTTATTTTAACGCATGGTGATTATGATCATATAGGAGAAGCTATTAATTTAATTAATCATTTTAAAGTTAAAGCTGTTATTTTTAATAGTGGTAATAATAATGATTTAGAAAAAGAAGTAATTAAATTGTTGAAGATAAAAAAGATTCCTTATACTAATATTAGTCAGGAAACTATTAAGATTCATGGGTATCCTTTTTATTTTATTAACGATATTAATGAAAAAGATGAAAATGAAGATAGTTTAGTTTTTTATACTAATATTTATAATAAAAAAATATTAATGACAGGAGATTCTGGTATTGATTCAGAAAAAGATTGGTTAATGGAATATAATTTACCTAAGATGGATATATTAAAGATAGGTCATCATGGTTCAAATGGCAGTACCAGTGATGATTTACTAAATACTATTAAGCCAGATTATGCAATTATATCGGCTGGTGTTAACAATCGCTTTGGGCATCCTCATAAAGAGGTATTAGCTAAATTAAATTCTATCCCAACCTATGTAACAAGTATTAATGGCATGATAGAAATATATATTAAGTCATCAATACTTGTTAATGCGGTACGCTAACGTGTTTAGCGTTTATATAGATGAGAACTTCGGTTCTCTTTTTACTTGCAATTTTAATAAAAAAAGTGTAATATAATGAGTAATTATAATTGTGGTAGTTGAGGTGGGTTTTATGAATTTTAATTTATTAATGGGTGTTATTAAAAAATATAATAATAATGACTTAGAGTTAAATAAAATAAGGCAAGCTTATGACTTAGCTAATAAATTACATAAGGGACAATATCGTAAAAATGGGGATCCATATATAATTCATCCTTTGAATGTAGCTTATATTTTAGCAACTTTAGAAGCTGATACAGATACTATTATAGCAGGGTTATTACATGATACTTTAGAGGATACTGAGTGTACTAAAGAAATGATTGCAACAGAGTTTAATGAACATGTTGCTCTATTAGTAGATGGTGTAACAAAGATAGGGAAAATGAATTTTAAATCTAATGATGAGGCTATGGCTACTAATACTCGTAAGTTATTAAATGGAATTACGGAAGATGTTAGAATAATTTATATTAAATTAGCTGATCGATTACATAATATGAGAACTTTACAATTTATGCCTACAGATAGGCAATTAGCTATTGCTACTGAAACAATGGAAATATTTGTTCCTATAGCAGAGTTATTAGGTTTTTATTCAATTAAAAATGAATTAGCAGAGTTGTCACTTAATTATACTAATCATAATATGTTATTATGGATTAAAAATGCTTTGACTAAGTATAATGTGGAACATTATCAAAGTATGCAGAAAACAATGTATGGAATTCAACAACAATTAGATAAATATAATATCGATAATAAATTATGCCCTAGATTAATGAAAACAATTGAAATATATAAAAAAATAAATCGTGGTTTAGAATTAAGCGATATTCATAACTTATATTCAATTAAAGTTTTAGTATCAACTATAGATGAGTGTTATAAATCACTAGGTATTATTCATAGTATTTATATACCTAATAATAAATATTTAAAAGATTATATTGGTAGTCCTAAACCTAATAAATATCAATCAATTCATACTACAGTATTTGGGGAAGATGATAATTTAATTCAAGCTCGTATTAGAACTTATGAAATGGATAGAATAGCTAGGTTAGGTTTATTAGCTTATTGGCAAGATAAGAAAATTAGTATAAATGAAGAGTTACGTAATAATTTTGACTTTTTTAAGTCATTGATTCAAATTAATGATTCTATTCATGATGATAAAGCTTTTTTAACGCAAATAAAGAAAGAAATGTTAGGTACTAATATTAATGTATATACTCCTCGGGGAAAAATAATTGAATTACCTCAAGGATCTACTATTATTGATTTTGCTTATCATATTAATGAACAATTAGGTAATCAGATGATAGCTGCTTTAGTTAATGGTCATTTAGCTAATAATATGAGTAAAGAGTTAAAAGACGGAGACATTGTAAAAATTATTACAGGTGAATCTGGTGGTCCAAAAGGTAATTGGTTATCTAGGTGTAAAACAGCTGTAGCTAAGCAATATATTAAACAATATTTACAATAATTTATGAACTATAAATTGACATTAATCTAGTTAATTATTATAATGAAATAAGGATAGGTGATAATATGAAAAAGATGTTAACAGGATTACAACCAACAGGGGTAATTACATTAGGTAATTATATTGGAGCAATAAAACAAATGGTTAAGTATCAGGATGAGTATGAATCTTATCTTTTTATAGCTGACTTGCATTCAATAACTGTACCTCAAGATCCAACTGAATTATCTAAAAATATTAAAAGTTTACTTGCTCTATATATAGCATGTGGAATAGATCCTAATAAAAATATTATTTTTATTCAATCAGAAAATGAGTATCATGCTAATATATCATGGTTACTTGAATGTAATACATATTATGGGGAATTATCAAGAATGACCCAATTTAAAGATAAGAGTAAGAAACAAGTTAATTTTACTAGTGGTCTTTTTACTTATCCTGTATTGATGGCAGCTGATATCTTAGCTTATGATGCTGATTATGTTCCAGTGGGTGTCGATCAAAAACAACATGTAGAATTAGCTCGTGATATAGCTATTAGATTTAATAAAAAATATGGTGATACATTTACAATACCAGAACCTTTAATATCAGCTAGTGGAACCAAAATAATGGATTTAGTTGACCCTACTAAAAAGATGAGTAAATCAAGCGACAATCAAAAAGGAGTTATTAGATTATTAGATGATGTAAATGTTATTAGAAAAAAGATAATGGGTGCTACTACTGATTCTGAAATGATAGTTAAATTTGATCCTATTAATAAACCAGGTATTTCTAATCTTATTAATATATATTCGGCTATTACTAATATGAGTATATCAGATATTGAATCTAAGTTTAGTACTAGTAATTATGGTCAATTTAAAAGAGAAGTAGCAGATGTCGTTATTGATGAGATTACTAAGATTCAAAATAAATATAATGAGATTATTAATAGTGATACATTAAATGAAATATTAGATAATGGTATAAAAATTACTAGAGAAATAGCTAAAAAGAAATTTGAAGATATGAAACATAAAATGGGATTTATGAGAGTTTAATTTAATAAAAATACAAAATAATAAATTTGTATTTTTTTATAAAAGGTATATAAATAATTCATATATAAAAAATTAAAAGGAGATAGTATGATTTTAAATGTTAGTGGTAGGACTGATATTGTAGCTTTTTATACACCATGGTTTATTAATCGATATAAAGCAGGATTTGTTGATGTTAGGAATCCTTTCTATCTCAAGCAAGTAAGTCGTATTTATTTTGATGATGTGGACGCTATTATGTTTTGTACTAAAAATCCTATTCCCATATTACCATATCTTAAAGATATAAAAAAACCAATAATTTTTCATATAACATTAACTTCATATAAGAATGATATTGAGCCTAATGTTTCATCTAAAGGATTAATTATTGATGCCATTAAACAAATATCAGATATTATTGGCATAGATAATGTATATGTACGATATGATCCTATATTTTTAAACGATAAATATAATTTAGATTATCACATTAAAGCGTTTGATCATTTATGTAAATTATTAAAGGGTTATGTTAAAAATATAATTATATCTTTCATTGATAATTATAAAAATGTTCGTAAAAATAATACTATATTAAAAATAAAAGAAATGACCTCAAATGATTACCAAGCTATTGGTATAAATTTTAGTCGTAGTGCGAAAGAAAATGGAATGACTGTTCAAACTTGTTTTGAGGATATAAATTTAGTTGAGTATGGATTTATTAAAAGAGATTGTTTAGATTTTAATTTGGCTTATAGATTAACTGGAAAAACTAATTTTAAAAAATGGAAAGCTAGAAGTGGTAATAAATGTAATTGTGTGGAAATGGTTGATATTGGTGCATATAATTCTTGTCGTCATTTTTGTCGTTATTGTTATGCTAATTATGATAGTAAGAAAGTTAACAAGAATTATAAAGATCATAATACAAATTCCTCCTTATTAATTGGAACATTAAATGATGATGATATAATTAAAATTAGACGATAAAAAAGAATAATTATGGCTTAATTTTTATAATTATTCTTTTTATCCTTGTAGTATTCAGCTACTAATGGTCTATAATTACATTGTTTTAAAAAAGAGTAGGGAACTTTAGCTAAGTTCTTTTTATTATGGACTCCAGTAATAATATATCGTTCATAATCCTGAAGATACTGATCAATATCTTTTAAACTATTCGTAGTATTAATCGTTTTAAAAAACCAATATTTCCATGTCAATTCATTTTCTTGCTTA
This sequence comes from uncultured Bacilli bacterium, assembly GCA_947595045.1. GTDB lineage: Bacteria > Bacillota_I > Bacilli_A > RF39 > UBA660 > CANQEN01. The sequence continues at coordinate 7,065 of CANQEN010000015.1, forward strand.
CCATAAAATTTACGATTAAATTTACGATTTATTGCTTTGATAGTAACCTCATTACTAGCATTATTTTTAATCATCCATCTTCTAAGTCCTCTAGCTGATCTTCTAATTTTACCTTTAATTTTTCTTTTAGCATTGTCATTTATATCAATAATTCCTTGATGATAGACAAATCCTAAAAAAGGAATAGCGTCTCCTTTATTATAAAAGGCTTCTTTATCTTGATTAATAGATAATCCTTTTTGGTTTAAATAATTTTTTATATATTGAATATACTCATTTAATTTCTTTTTATTTTCATCAAAAACAATAATATCATCAGCATATCTAGCATATCTAATCTTTTGATTATAGAAGAAAGTATCTAAATCTTTTAAATAATAATTAGCTAGGAAAGCAGAAATAGGTACTCCAGCCATTATTCCTTTATTTATATCTTCAATAATTTGATTATTATATATAACATATTTATTGGTTAATATTTGTTCTAATAAAGTATATAGTTTATCATCTTGTAAATCTTGTTTTAAATCAGGTAATAACTGGCTAATAGGAATACTATTAAAATAATTAGCAATATCAACTTTATAAGCATATATATTATTAATTTTTTTATCTTTAGTTAAGTCATATATAGCTTGTTTTACACCTTTTTGTTTTCTAAATGAATATAAATTAGGGGCAAATAAATAATCATATTTATATAATAAATAACTTAATAACTTTAAAATGTATTTCTCTTCATCATTATACATATAAACAATTCTCTTTTTACTTTTACCCATTTTACTAATAAGGACTTTAGTAGGATAGTTAAAAGTATATGTATCATTAACCATTTTAGAAGTAATAGTTTTATATTTTCTACTATTGATAAAAGTTTGATATTGCTCTATTACTTTAGTAGGTAAAAGGGACTGATTTATTTTATGATTCAAGTATTCATCCCATAATTTATCATCATCTAATAAGTCTATTAAACTCATAGTCACCACCAATAATGCAAGAAAGAATCATCGTTTAAGATTCGATGAAATCGAAATCAACAAGACTAAATATATTAAAGTCACCTGCACAACTATTTATATAATATACTTCGCCCCATTACAGGTGTTTTATAAAAACATCTTTCTTGCATCATTATTATATCGCATTAAAATTTATTTGAAAATATAGTATGTCAAATTTTGGTAAATTAGGATTATTTAATAAAAAACACTTGCTTTTTAAGCCACGTTTAGATATTATAAACACATAAGGAGGCTTATATGAAAAAAATATTAATTTTATTGATTGTTGTTATAGGGTTAGTTGGTTGTGATGCGAATGTTGAAGTATCTAACGATGAAAATGGTACTAATATCAATATTAATACTAATGAAAACAGTGATACTAAAACTGAAAGTTATCAACCACCACAAAAATTTGGTACTGATAATTGTTTGAATTGTGATGGTTCTAGTTATGAAGATTATGTAGATTCTACTAATGGTGAAGTAATTCCTTTTTGGTTTGAACTTTCTGATGTGAATAATATTCCTGCCATAGATATCAAAAAAGATTCTGATACAAGTTATACTTTAACTGTTGATTGGGATAATGCAAAACAAGTTTATTTTAATGTTATAACTGATAAGAGTGGTACAGAAAATATTGATATAACGCTTGATCAAAAAGTAAAAGAGATTTCTTTTGGTAGTGTAAGTCAGGATAGTACTGGTGGTAATATTATTTTCTTAATGAAAGATGGAACAGTTGAATTTATTCCTGTCCAATATGACTTACAACAAGGAAAGTTTGAATCATATGGTAAAATTGATGGTGTAACTGATGTTGTTAGTGTTTACAGTGCTTTTACTAGAGCATCTGCAACAATATTAGCATTTAAAGCTGATGGAACATTCTATAATTTAGGTGGCATATTAGCACCGTTGGGATTATATAAAAATTATTAATCAATAATAAAACAGAAAAATTCTAAATTTAAATTTTAGAATTTTTTTAATATATAAAATGTGTTATAATAGATATAGAAATTATGATAGGAGAAATGAATATGAATTTAGATGGTAAAGTAGCACTTATTACAGGAAGTTCTAGGGGTATTGGTAATAGTATTGCTAGACTCTTTATTAAAGAGGGAGCTAAAGTAGTAGTTTGTGGTAGTAAATTAGAAAATGCTGTTAAGGCAGTAGAACAAATTAAAAAAGATTTAAAAGTAACTGATGATGTTTTATTACCAGTCGGTTTAAATATGAAAGATCGAGAGCATGTTCAAAAGATAGTTGAAACCATTATTGATAAATGGGGTAAAATTGATATATTAGTCAATAATGCCGGAATTACTTCTAATGTATCATTACTTGATTCAACGGATGAACAATTTACAGAAATGTTTGCAATTAACTTTTTTGGTGTAGTAACAATAACTAGAGAAGTAGTTAAATATATGAAAAATACAGGTGGTAGTATCATTAATACTAGTTCAATGGTGGGATTATATGGTGGACGGAATCAATCAGCTTATGCTAGTAGTAAATTTGCAATTAACGGTCTTACTAAATCATTGGCTAAAGAATTAGGTATTTATCAAATTAGAGTTAATGCGGTCGCACCTGGAGTAGTAGGTACTGACATGATGGCTGATAATGTATCAGAAGAAATGAAACAAGCCTTAATTAAAATGACTCCATTAAATAAAATGGCTGAAGCTGATGATTTGGCTGGAGCATATCTTTATTTAGCTAGTGATTTATCTAAATTTACAACGGGTACTATTATCAGTGTTGATGGTGGATTATTGATGTAGGAGGTATTTATGGATAAAACAATTTTAAGAGATATAACATATGGAATGTATATTGTATCAAGTGGAAATGATGAGATAAAAGCTGGTTGTATTATTAATACACTAACTCAGATTACTAGTGATAATCCTATTGTAACTATTAGTTTAAATAAAAATAATTATACTAATCAAATTATTAAACAAACTAAAAAAGTAGCTATTTCTATTTTATCAGAAAAAGTAAATCCTAATTTAATTGCTACTTTTGGTTTTAAAAGTTCTAGCGAAATAGATAAATTTACTGATTTTAAATACGAAGATATTAATGGCATACCTGTTATACTTGATGAAGTAGTGGGGTATATTATTGGTGATGTATTAGATATAATTGATTGTGAAACACATGATATTTTTATAATTAAATTAACTGATAGTAAAAAATTAAGTAATCTTAAACCAATGACATATACTTATTATCATGAAGTGATTAAAGGTAAAGCTCCTAAAAATGCACCTACTTATGTAGAAGAAGATATTGTAAATACTAAAGAAGAAATATATGTTTGCGATGTTTGTGGATATGTCCATAAAGGACCATTACCAGATAATTTTGTTTGTCCTATTTGTGGGGTTGATGTATCACATTTTAAAGCTAAAAATTAATTATAGATAGGAAATAAAATATGAATTTAGAACTTAAAACCTTAATTTATAGTATGATTAATAATTTAATTATTGCCATTATTAAAGTAGTAGGGGGACTGTTTTTCCATTTAGGTTCACTACTAGCTGATGGTATGCATACATTTAGTGATTTTATAACAGATATCGTCTGTTTAATAGGCGCTAAAATATCCAAAAAGAAACCAACTAAATATCATCCATTTGGCTTTGGTAAAGTAGAGTATTTAACTAATCTATTCGTTGGTATAGTACTTCTTTTATTAGGTTTATATATTATTATAGGTAGTTTTGGTAAAGAATTAGTTATACCACCTTTATCTATTTTATGGTTATTAAGTATTGTTTTTGTTTTAAAAGTAATTGCTATTTTTATTATGCATCGTATGGGTGAAAAAATTAATAGTCAATTATTAATTACATCGGTTAAAGAATCAAAAGCTGACTTATATTCAACTATTGGGGTAGCTATTATTACTATTTTGTTACAATTTACAAATCAATTACCTATTTTAAAATATGCAGATATAATTGGTTCTATTTTAATTGGTTTAATTGTACTTAAAACATCTTTTAATGTTATTATTGATAATTCTATGTCCTTAATTGGTGAAGTAGAGGAGGATGTAGATGTTATTAATAATGTAAAAAAGACTATTATGAGTATTGATGGTATTATTAAAGAGAAGAGTATTTTAATTAAATATGGTGCTTATTATCGATTACAGTTAAGTGTAGAGTTAGATCCTCAACTTAGTTTAAAACAAGTAACTAAATTAGAAGAAAAAATAAAGAAAACAATTGTTAAAAATAAAGCATTAAATATTAAATATGTAACTATATATGTTACTAGTCATTTATAGGAGAGTCTATGAAAGCAATAACAATAAAACAACCTTTTGCTACTTTAATAGCCGAAGGTTTAAAAGAATATGAATTTAGAACATGGAAAACGAAATATCGTGGTGAAATATTGATTCATGCAGGTAAAGGAATTGATCAAAAAGCAATGGCTAAATTTGCTCATTTAAATTTAGAATATCCACTTGGCTGTATAATAGCTAAGGCAGAAATAACTGATTGTATAAAAATAGATGATAAAATGAAAAATAAGTTAATAAGAAAGAATCCATTAATATATTTAGGCGTAGCTAAAGATCCTAAATGGAATGGTTATGGTTTTAAATTAGATAATATAACTAAAATTGAACCTATTTATACAAATGGTAAATTAAGTTTATAGGATTATGATTATAAATAAAAAAATACCAGAAATGGTATTTATTTAGTTTCAACAATTAATTTAATGGCAGTTCTTTCCTCACCATCTATTTCAATGTCAGTAAAAGCTGGAATACAAACAAGATTTTTACCAGATGGTGCAACAAACCCTCTAGCAATAGCAATAGCTTTAATAGCTTGATTTAGTGCTCCTGCTCCAATGGCTTGAATTTCTACTTCATTTTTTTCACGCATGACGTTAGCTAATGCTCCTGCCACTGAATTTGGATTTGATTTAGTACCTACTTTAAGTGTTTCCATATATGTATTTCATTCCTTTCTACATTACAATATATGTTTATGAAAAAAATATATACGTGAATAAGCAAATATAATATTATAAGTCAGATAATGAATACTTTAATGTTTAAATGAAAATAGAAGTTTTAATAATGTAGTAAATTTATTATTACATTTTAAGAGCACAATATAAAATATTTTTATCATCAATAGTATCTACAAAGAGTTCATCATAATTAAAATAATTAGAAAAAAGATTAATTTCTTTATATAAATATTTAAACTGTGACATATGGTAATAAATAACTTTTCTTTTAGTTTTTAAGATATTTTGCATATTTATACAAGTATTATTTAATTTTTGATTATCTCTATTATAATCTAGTATATTTGATAAATATACTAAATCATATTTATCTTGTTTAGCCTTTTTTGGGGATAATAAATATCAAAATTATGAAATTTTAGCGCTATATAATTTAATTTTTCTGCAGTTTCTTTAATATTTTTACTATATGACACTATGTTCCTTGAACATGTTCAAAGATAATATTACTATAAAAATGAATATTATCAATTTTATTAAACAACTTTGATAGATTTTCATTAGTTCTTGAATAAATAAAATTAAATGTATCTTGATTTTGTCTGTTCAAAATAGTATTAACGTATTTTAAATCGTTAGTTAAATTTCTTATTTCGTACACCTTATGTTATTTTATATAAAACATATTTATTGACAATTAATTAGGGTAGTGATAGTATATTACCTAAAAGTGGGGTATTATAATGTATAATTGGACAATAGAAGATATACAAAAAGATATAGATTATTTGGATGAAAAAGCTCGCAAAGAAAAAGATTTATTCAAAAAGGATAAATTATATCAATTTTTAGAAAATGCTATTTATATATTATTACAGTTACATTTAAATGATATCGATGATATTATTGAAGACACTGATATTAAATCTTTTGAAAATCTTATTGAATATTATGAATTAGTACCAAAATTTGAATTGTACTATCCTTTTATAGAACAGTTTGTTAAATTATTAAAACCAGTTATTTCTAAATATAATATATATAATAATAATATAGATTCCCAATCTTTATCAGTATTTTCTTATAATCATTTAATGGAATTATGTAAAACTTTTTATCAATCAACAGATGATGAATTTACTAATTATTTTGAAAAACTATATTCAACTAATAATCATATTAGATTTAAAGTTAATAATTTGGATATAACTGATTCATGTGTGTACAATGTATTTGGTCTTAAAAAAAGTTATATCAATATAGACCATTATTTTAATGAAAATTATACGGAGATATTAGGAAGTATTGTTCATGAAGAAGCACATGCTATTTCTTTTCTAATTAATGAAAATCGTTATTGGGGTAATGCCATTTTTTGTGAAATAGAAGCTATTTTTTTTGAATTAATTGCAAATGATTTCTTTACCGAACAACTTGATAATAATAATTTTATGATTCAATCATTAAATAGATTGATAAATGAGTATTATAATGGCATAAATTTATTAAAAGTTAAGGAATTAATACATAGTATAAATATTAATAAAATAAGTCCTAATTTATCATTAAAATTTGAATATGTCGGTGATATATCAGAATTGGTATCTTATGTTTTTAGCTGTATAGTAGCTATAGAATTATGTGAAATTTATCATAATGATAAAAAAGAAGCTCTTACTATTTTAAAAAAAATAATCAATCTTAAAAACGATGAATCAGAATATGCTAATATTTTATTTTTAATAGAGCCTAATAAGTCATTAAAAAGTTATATAAAAAGAATTACGAATGATATTAAGTTATCGTAATTCTTTTTTTGGTTATACTATATAAAGATAAAAGCTTTAAGAAAATTATGATGATAATTTTAGATATGCTTGTGGATTTCGACAAAATTTGATATACTTTTATCTAGAATACGATTGGAGATACATATGAAGCATTTTTTTGATGAATATGATGAATTTGATGAGTTAGATGAAACAACAGAATTATTAAAAGATTTTAAACCACGAATGATAGATGAAGATGACATAGAAGATTTATCTGATTTGTTAGCTGAATTTAGTTATCGTGATAAAACTAATGATAACAATAATAGAGAATATATTCCTATCTATAAAGACAATGAGGCTGAAATTCCGGTGTATGATGATTTTGATAATTTAGAGTCAGTTGATAATTCTAAAATTGATATGTCTCCTGTTATAGAAGCTTCGCAATCAATGGGACGTTCTCGTAGTAGGGTAGAGACTAGAGAAAAATATTATAATTCTAAAAGTATAGAAATAGATGATGATTATGGCAATAAGATACCATCTGGTTATGCTAAAGTGGAACATGAATTAGATAAGTATTTAATGGATAAAAAAAAGGCGAAACAGTTGGGTAAACGTTTGATGATGGCTAGTGGTATATTTTTGCCAGGGATTATTGTTCTTTTAATTATATCAATACATACTAATTACTTAATCCGTGATTGGTTACAATACCTTATTATTTTAAGTTTTGGTATTGGTTTATTTTTATTTATTATGGGGTTAGTTAAATATACTACTAATCGTAAAGTAAAAGATATTAAGCGATTAAAAAAATGGATGATGATTGTATTAGGTGTATTTTATTCAACTTATATAATTGGGTGTACTAGTTTTATATTATTATTATATGGACCATTTCATCAATTTCGTAATTGGTTAATTACAACTGCAATGCAGACCATGAATCATCAATATTTATGTAAATGGTTTTATAGTAGTAAAGAAATAGATAAAGTTTTAAGTGAAAATTTTGTTAAAGAAAGTGGAGATTCAACTAATACTGATTTAGTAGATACTAGTGGTAGAAAAGAACCTGTTACTTATGAAAATGAATATGAAGAGGCTGTATTAAAAAAAGATAAAGGTAATGATTTATATAAAATAATAGAATTAGAAGTAAATGGAATGAATGCTTATTTAGCTGTTATTTATGATCCTTCTAAAGTTAGAGTAGCAGTAACTAAAGAGCTAGGAACTAGGGGACAGTATGTAACCAAAATGGCTGAGATAAATAATTCTGCTTTAGCTATTAATGCTGGTGGCTTTTATGATCCAGGAGCTAGTAGTTTAGGTGGAACACCAACTGGAATTACGATTGTAAATGGTAAAGTAATAACTAATAATGAATATGGAGTATCTGGTACTGGTGGTCTCATTGGTTTTACAGATGATAATAAGTTAGTATTGTTAAAAGCTACTAGTGCTAGTCAAGCCTTAAGTAAAGGTGTTAGAGATGCTGTATCTTGGGGTCCATTTCTAATTGTTAATGGAGAGCCATCATTTATCAGTGGTAATGGTGGATGGGGTTATGCAGCTAGAACAGCAATTGGACAACGAGCTGATGGCATTGTCTTAATGTTAGTTGTAGATAGTAATACTTCCAGAACTAAAGGTGCTAGTATGGTTGATTTAACTGAAATTATGCAACGATATGGTGCTATTAATGCTGCTAACTTAGATGGTGGAACCTCTAGTGTTATGGCTTTACCTAAAGATATTGCCGTTAAAAAATATAATAGTCCTTGTAATGATTATTTTACTAATAAATATTGTGCTATAAATGATCCAGTAGATTCTACTGGTGCTCATCGAACTAGATATATAGCAACTTCATTTATTGTTGACAAATAAAAACTGACTTATGTCAGTTTTATATTTTGCGATAAAGGCCAATAGCTTTACCTAAAATAAATACATTATCTAAAATAATAGGCTCCATAGTATCATTTTCTGGTTGTAAGCGAAAATGAGTCTTTTCTTTGTAAAAAGTTTTAAGTGTTACTTCATTATCTTCAGTCATTGCTACTACTATTTCTCCATTTTTAGCAGTATTACGTCTTTCTACAATAATGATATCACCATCATGAATGCCGGCATTAATCATACTTTCTCCATTAACAGTTAAAGTAAATACTTCTTTATTGTTAGGTATTAAATAGGCAGGTAGACTAAAAAATTCATTAGGGTTTTCGATAGCTTCAATAGGTGAACCAGCTGTAATTTTCCCAAGTAAAGGAACACTAACGATCTCTTCGTTTTTAGGTATTAGTTCATTTTCTACCATTAGTTCAATTGTTCGATTTTTATTACTGCCTTTTTTGATATAACCTTTGTCAGCTAAACCTTGTAAGTGTGATTGAACTGTAGCTGGAGAAGAAACATTAATAGCACTAGCTATTTCTCTAACCGTTGGTGGATATCCATGAGATACCATATATTCTTTAACATAAGTTAAAGTGTCTGCTTGACGTTTAGTTAATTTTTCCATTTTTCACCTCATTTACAATTATATTTTAACATGGTTATTGTAAGATGTCAAACATTTGTTTGTAAAAATAACAGAAAACTATTGACACGAATATATGTTCGTGTTAAACTATAATCAGATAGGAGTGATAGTGTGGAAATGATAACAAGTAAAGGTATGCTAATTTTTATCGTTATTATGGTATTGTGTGCTATGTTAGGTGCATGGCAAAATAAAAATATGAAAATAGAAAGTGAATCAATAGGTACCGAAAATCTGACTATCAATCTGGATTAGTCATTTTTTTGTGTTTTTTACATAAATTATAATAGGTCTTGTATTTTTAGTCTATATTTAGTAGAATAATAATGAAAGGAATGATAGCATGGGTGCATTTTTAATGGATGTATTGCAGATATTAATAGGTTTTATAGTTGGTGGTATTGCAGGCTTTTTCTTAGCTCGTAATTATATGAAAAAATATATGAAAAAGAATCCACCTATCAATGAGCAAATGATTAAAGCAATGATGACACAAATGGGAAGAACACCAAGTCAGAAACAAGTAAACCAAATGATGAAAACAATGACTAAATATATGGACTAGTCATTTTTTTGTGGAGGTTTAAGTGAAAAAAATTATAGGGGTTATATTACGCCCTAGTGTTAGTGATGATGGGCATCCAACTCAAATATTGTATGATAATATAGAAAAGGCTGTTATAAAGGCCAATGGTTTAGTAGTTGGAATTCCCATATATGAAAATTTAAATAATACTTATATGTTAATTAATAAATGTGATGGTATTATTTTACAAGGTGGAGATGATGTCACATCCACAGATATAGAAATAGCTAAATATTTATACGATAATAATATTCCTACTTTAGGTATTTGTTTAGGTATGCAGACAATGGGTTTATTAGATGGTAAGTTAGTTGATTTACCAGATTTGAGTCATTATAATAATAAGGCAGATTATGTTCACGATATTAAAATTGATCCCAATAGTTTATTATATGAGATAATTGGTGATTTAGGCATTAAAGTTAATAGTCGCCATAAAAGTCATTTAGTTGATACTTCTCTTAGTATTAGTGCTGTATCTTTAAATGGTACAATTGAGGCTATTGAAGACTATAATAAGACATTCTTTATAGGGGTACAGTGGCATCCAGAATCAATGATTGATTATGATAAATATGCTAATAAATTATTTGAAGCATTAATAAAATATAGTGGAGGTAAATTAAATGACGACAACTAATTTATTAGATATAATAGGTGGCACTAGTATTAATGCTTTAAATGAACGGGAAATTAATGATATTAAAATAGATACTCGCAAATTGCATGATGGTGATGCTTTTATTGCTATTCAAGGGCATAAATACGATGGGCATCATTTTATTAAAGATGCTATTAAGAAAAAAGCATCTTGTATTATTGTTGAAAGAACTATTAATATAGATACAGATATTCCTATTATTTTAGTTAATAGTACTATAGAAGCATTACATAAATTAGCTAGTTATAATCGCAATAAATATGATATACCAGTTATAGCTATAACTGGTAGTCTAGGTAAAACAACAACTAAAGAAGTTTTATCACATATTTTATCTAAGAAATATAAAGTACTTAGAAATTATGGCAATGAAAATAATTTAATTGGAGTACCTATGACTTTACTAAAATTAGATGATACTTATGATTATGTCATTTTAGAATTGGGTATGAACCATAAAGGCGAAATTAGGCAATTATCACAAATAGTAAAACCAGATATTTGTATTTTAACTAGTATTGGTTCTTCTCATATTGGTAATTTAAAAAGTAAACGGAAAATTTTAAAAGCTAAATTAGAAATTATGACTGGTAATCCAGAAGCAATACTAATTATTAATGGTGAAAATAAATATTTGAAACATGTAAAAGGGGAAAAATGTTATTTAGATGATTATGACTATATACAACCATTTCCTCATTTACAGATGAATTATCATTTAGCTATTAAAGCATCATTAATATTAGGTTTAAATTATCGGGAAATTGTTTCATATTTAAAGGATTATAAATTATTTAAACAAAGAATGAATATTTTTAAGAGTGATAAAGTAATATTAATAGATGATTGTTATAATGCATCTTATGAATCAGTTGTAGGAGGATTATCATATGCTGATAATTTAGTAGGGGATAAATATATTATTTTAGGTGATATATTAGAACTAGGTAAATACAGCAAAAGAATTCATAAAAAGATAAGTAAATATTTAACTAAATGTCATTTTAAAGAAGTATTATTAGTTGGAGATGCAACTAGTAATATAATTGGTACTCATTTTGATAATAAACAGCATTTAATAGCATACTTAGATACTTTAGAAACAGATGAAAATAAAGTTTTTTATGTTAAAGGTTCTAGAGGGATGCATTTAGAAGATATTTGTACTTTTATTAAAGATAAATATTCTTGTCAAAATAGTTAAAATAATATATAATAAAAGCAATGTTAGGTGATAGAATGAAAGTACAATATGAATTAATAAAAAAAAGTAATAATGCACGTTATGGTAAATTAAAAACTAATCATGGTATTTTTGAAACACCTATGTTTATGCCAGTTGGAACACAAGCTACAGTTAAAACATTAAGTCCTAAGGAGGTGACTTCTTTAGGTAGTGGTATTATTTTAGCTAATACATATCATTTATGGCTTAGACCAGGAGAGGATGTAGTAGCACAAGCTGGAGGGCTTCATTCTTTTATGAATTATCATGGTCCTATTTTAACTGATAGTGGTGGTTTTCAAGTATTCTCATTAGCTAAAAATAAACGTAAAGATATCGTAGAAGAAGGAGTACATTTTAAAAGTCATTTAGATGGATCTAATTTATTTTTAACACCAGAATTATCTATCCAAATTCAAAATAAATTAGATAGTGACATAGCTATGAGTTTTGATGAATGCCCACCAGCTAGTGCTGATTATGAGTATCTAAAAAATAGTGTGGAAAGAACTGTTCGATGGGCTCACCGAGGTAAAAAAGTACACAATAATTCTAATCAATCTCTATTTGGAATAGTCCAAGGTGGTGCTTATGAAGATTTGCGTAAATGGTCTGCAATTGAGACTGTTAAATTAGATTTTGATGGGTATAGTATAGGGGGAGTTGCTAATGATGGTGAATCGAAGGAAGATATGTATAAAGCCATTGATTATTCTATTCCCTATATTCCGGAAAATAAACCTCGTTATTTAATGGGAGTTGGAGAACCTATTGATATAATTGAGGGTGTTAGACGTGGGATAGATATGTTTGATTGTGTGTTGCCTACTAGATTAGCTAGACATGGGAATGCTTTTACTAGATATGGTAAAATTAATATTAAAAATGCTAAATTTAAAACAGATTTTGCACCAATAGAAGATGATTGTGATTGTTATGCATGTAAACATTATACAAAAGCCTATATTAGACACTTAATAATAGCTAATGAAACATTTGGGGCCCGTCTTTTATCTATCCATAATATTCGTTTTTTAATCAAATTAACGGAAGATTTACGTGAAGCTATTAAAACAGATACTTTAGAAGATTATTATATAAAATTTAAATCCAATTATATGGGGGAATAATATGTCACAGATAAAGCATACGTTTTATACTGTATTATCAGATAATATTAATGCGAAAATTATTTTAATATCTGATTTACACTATAGTAATAAAAATGATATGGTAGTATTAAATTCAATTTTAAATGATATAAAAAATATTGATAAAATAGATTATATTTGTATTGCTGGTGATTTCTTGGATCAAGCCAATATTAGTGATGAAATTTTGTTAATAAATTGGTATAATCAGTTATCTAGTATTGCTCCTATAATTATTAGTTTAGGTAATCATGATGTGGTTATTCGAAATAAAAAGACTAGCTATTATTTTAATCAAAAATTAATTTATGATCTTAAACAAAATAAAAATATACATATTTTAGATAATGAATGCTATGTGGATGGTAAAATTAGATTTATTGGTATAACCCCACCATATGATTATTATTACAAATATAAAGAAAATAATAACTATTTCATTAGATATATAAATAATATTTTTAAAAAACCATATCAGGATAAATACAATATTTTGTTATCTCATTCACCAACCTCTATTGTTAATGACCAAGTACAAAAAAGAGTTAAATTATTTACTAATATTCAATTAGCTTTTAGTGGTCATATGCATGGAGGATTAGTACCTGATAGATGGCAAAAATATTTTAAAGGAGTAGGTCTTATTTCACCTTGTAAAAAATTATTCCCTAAAAATAGTTATGGAATGATTAATGGTATTAATTTTAATACTATTATTTCTACAGGTATTCAAAAAATACATTTTACTGGACGCTTAAAAAAAACAAATGATTATTTTAATAGAGAAATAGCTATTATTGATATTGTAAGTGAAAAATAAAATTTATGAAGATTTTTATAAACTAAGAAAGTTTTAATTCTTAGTTTTTTAATTTTTATATTTTAATTAAATTCATTTGTATGTTGAAAGGAAATAATAAAATATAAAGTTATATCAAAAAATACTTTGATACAAAATAAAGTGAAGTTTGAGAAAAGTTTATAAATATTGGATAATTATGTCTAAATAAAATTATAAAAATAGTGACTTATAAAAATAAATATGATACAATATTTAACTATGGAGGTTTTATTATGTATGATGAAATAATTGAATATTTAAAGAAGGAAATAAAAGAAGCTTATGAAAGATATATGTTAGGAAGAAAAGATGATAAAGTAGCATTATTAGATTTAGCTAAATTTTTTAATATACCTATTGATGGTAATCGAATAAAAGATTATGTTGTTGATAGTATAAATTTTGATTATCCAAGTATTAGAATTTTTGATGCTAAAACTAAGACATTGTATATTTCTAATTACACAAATAATGCGGAATTATTAAATACTTATGGTGGACCAGTCAAATATGATAGTGTTATTTCTATTAATCCTGAAAGAGAAGAAAAAAGACTCCATTATATTGAAAATGGAAACCCTATTATAACTAGGATGACATTTAATGATGGGGAGTATGGTTTGGTTTTTGAACGTCAGGAAGATCATTCAGTTGGCATATTTAAGAATGCTGGAATAAGAATGGCAATAAGATATTTAAAAAATAATATTTCTGATGAAATATCATTAATTAATAGGATTTATAAAACCAAAAAAAATTATGACTTTTTTGAACAAATATATATTAACCCTAAATTACGACAAGTTGATAAATACTGCCATGTAGAAAATAACAATGTAATTTATGGAATTAATGATTGCAAACAAAAGAATATTTGTGACCGTTTAGATGGTATTTGCTTTGAAAGCACTGAAAGTATTAAAAGTGCAAATGCTAATGTTTTAAATTATCTTCCCTTTAATATGAATGCTAAAGATTATTCATTATTGAAAAAGGAAAATATATATTCAGCTATGATTTTTAGTGTGGGTATTGGTATTAATAATTATTCGTTACAAATATATAAAGGTTCAGATGTTATAAATGTGATTTATTGTGAAAAATATTTTCATGAAACAACAGAAGAAATGAATAGAAAATACAGTTTGCCAAATTTATCTAATGGAACTATATTAAGTGAAGAAATTAAAAATGTCTTATCATCTTTACAAGAAAGATTAGGTGATTCGGCATTTATGGGTATTATTTCAAAAGAATTAAATTATTTTAGTACAAGAATTGATATCAAAAAAGGATTGATTAAAGAAAAAACTGATCCATTATCTCCAAAAATATTTATTGATAAAACATTTGATGAAATATGTTCTATAATTGCTCAAAATAAGTGTAATTATTTCAGATTGATTAAAGAACAATTTGAAGAAGTATTAAATAGCCAAGAAAAAAGTCAAGAAAAAGTTTTTACACTAAGTAAAAAATAAAAATGATAAAAATTATAAATTGTTGAAAACTAAGAAAATTTTTATAAATTATAATTCTTAGTTTTTATTTGTTACTTTTATATATCATCCTTCATCACTTTATATATATATAAATTGAAAATTTAATTAAAAAAATTATAATAAAAAGGTCATCTTTTCAGTGACCTATAAAATGATTGTTACATTTTCATTATAAAAAAGATATCAATGAAAAGTATGAAGTTGTAAGATAAAAGTAGACACAAAAAAGATGTGTTTACTTTTTCTTTGATATAATTAAATAAAGGAGATG
>CANQEN010000016.1 GCA_947595045.1 uncultured Bacilli bacterium
TCAAACTTATGTCTTTTTATTAAGTAAAAATAGTATTGATATTTTTACCCACCAACACTATTTATAATACAACCTTTATTATTTATATTAATCTTTTTTATTTTTATTATTGTTTTATATATTAATACGATAAAAAAAGTAAATAAGTTATCGTCTGTGGCACCAAAATTACCAAATAACTATAATTTGTGTCCAAATTGTGGTCATGCAGTAGATGGTAAATTTTGTGCTTTTTGTGGTCATCGAAATGGTTCTTATTGACAAATATAAAAATATATTATAAGATATTGCCTACCTGGAAATTTATGAAGGTAATTAATTTAATAAGAGATGATTAACTTATTAATTTATTGTTTAGGTAGGAGATAAAAATGAATAGAGAACGATATGTATTAAAGGCAATTGAGATTCTTAAGTCAAAGTTATTAAGAGATTATGTATATAATAATATTTGTAAAATAATTGCTGATGATTTTTTAAGACAAAATTTAGTAATAGATGATTATTTAGTATCTAGAAATATTTTTGTAGGTTATCTTTATGTAGGTTTATTGCAACTAACATCAAACACTAAAAATATTGATGAAAAAATGAATGATATATTATCATATTGTCATAGCAATGAAATTAAATTTGATAAATTGAACAATTTAAGAAATATTTTAAGTATTAATATAAAAGAGCCTAATTGGAATTATAAATTATATAATATTCCGGAAGAATATAACTATAATGATATAGCTTGGGAATTAAATCGTTATTTAATTTTAGCTCATAGCAATAATGTATCATTTGGTATAAGTGAATATTACTCCTATTTTAAGGTACCTATTAATATTTTAATGCAGAATTACGATATGACTAAATATCCTCAAATTAAGTTATTTTATAATCAGCTAATAGATAATAGTGAATTACAGAAAATTGACTTACAATTAGCAAAATCTGCAAAAAAAATTAGTATTGGTACTTTAAATATCAGTTATGTGTATTTAAAAGCTATAGTAGATCAATTAAGTAGCGCTAAATTACCTATTATTGGAGGAACAGTTCAATATGTAAATAGAGAAGTTAATAAACAGCCAGATTCTTTAAAAGATATCAATAAAATATATATTAAGAATAAATTTAAATTAGCTATTAATGAGTAGAATTATTCTGCTCTTTTTATTGGTAAAAATTATTAATATTTAATAAAATATTTTAAATTTATGCTTTGTTTGATAAAATAGAAATAAATAAAGGGTGATTATATGTTTATAGATGAAGTTATAGTAGAATTACAAGCTGGTAATGGTGGAAATGGATGTATGGCTTTTAGACGTGAAAAATATGTTGAAATGGGTGGACCATTTGGTGGTAATGGTGGTCGTGGAGCTAATATTGTTTTTGAAGTAGATGAAGGTTTAAATACTTTAATTGATCTTAGATATAAAAAAAAGTATAAAGCTTCAAATGGTGAACATGGTGAGGGTAAAGGTATGCATGGTAAGAATGCTAAAGACTTGATTATTAAAGTTCCACCAGGGACAGTAGTTACAGATATCGAAACTAATATGGTTGTAGCTGATTTAACTAAGCAAGGAGAACAAGCTGTTATAGCAACTGGTGGTCGTGGTGGTCGTGGTAATATGGCTTTTGTAACTAAGCATAATACTGCTCCAGCTTTTTGTGAAAATGGTGAACCTGGTGAGTTTCGAAAAGTAAAAGTTGAATTAAAATTATTAGCAGATGTAGGTTTAGTTGGTATGCCTAGTGTTGGTAAATCTACTTTGATATCAGCTATATCAGCTTCAAAACCTAAAATTGCTGCTTATCATTTTACTACTTTACATCCTAATTTAGGTGTTGTAAGAGCAAATGATGGTCGTTCTTTTGTAGTGGCTGATTTACCAGGATTAATTGAAGGTGCTTCCTTAGGAGAAGGATTAGGTGATAAATTTTTAAAACATATTGAACGTACCAGAGTAATAGCGCACATTGTTGATATGAGTGGGTTTGAAGGGCGTGATCCATATGAAGATTATATTAAAATTAATCATGAGTTGGAACAATTTAATGTTAATCTTTTAAAAAAGCCCCAAATTATTATTGCTAATAAAATGGACTTGCCTGGTGCAGTAGAAAATTTAATCAATTTTAGAAAAAAAGTTGATAAAGAAGTTTATTCAATTTCAGCTATGAACCATGATGGTTTAGATAAAGTATTAATAGAATTGGCTAATATGCTAGATACTATAAAAAAAGAGCCTTTATATAATGAAGAAAATATAGAGAGCCATGTATTGTATAAATTTAAAAAAGAGCAGCCTTTTACTATTTATAAAGACGGAGATGTTTTTGTAGTTAGAGGAGATGAAATTGAACGTATTTATCGAATGACTTGGTTTGTAACAGATGAAGCTTTTAGAAGATTTTCTAATAAACTTAGAAAATTAGGTATTGATGATAAATTGAAAGAGATGGGAATTAAGTCAGGGGATACGGTTAGAATATTGGATTATGAATTTGAATATCAAGAATAGCTTGACTAAATTAGGGATATAACCTATAATGAAAATAGGTGATGGTATGCGTAAAGGTTTTACATTAATCGAATTATTAGGAGTATTAGTTATATTAGCTTTATTATCAGCTATAATTGTACCATCAGTAACTAAATTTATTACTCAAGCAGAAGTACAAGTCGATGATTCTAAAATAAAATCAGTAGAAACTTCAGCTCGTAATTGGTTAGCAGGTGATAATCGATTGTTGAAAATGGATAGTAGTGCTTTTCCATGTTATGTTTCAGTAAGTACATTAGTTCAAGATGGCTTTATGGATAAGGAATTACAACAATCATTAGAAAATAATTATGATTCTAGTAATTTAAAAGTGGTAATTAGGCATGATGATGATAAATTTAGTTATAAATTTTATTATGAAGTGTCTAGTGAGATACCATCAAATGATTGTTCAAACTATTAAGTTGTTTTTACAACTTTTTTTGTCTTGTTCTTTCTTTTCTAATTTGATTATGCTAAAATAATATTTAGGTGGTTATATGCTTTATACATCGACACAAAATACTAAAATTAAGGAAATAAAAAAATTACATCAAAAAAAATATCGTGATTTAACTAATCGCTTTTTAGTGGAGGGTGAACATTTAGTTTTAGAGGCATATAAATCTGGTTATTTAAAAACACTTATAGTATTAGATAATGTTAAATATCCTGATATTGATGATATAATAATTGTAACTTTACCTGTAATGAAATATTTATCTCAATTAGATAATCCACCAACTATGATAGGTATTTGCTCTAAGTTAAATAAGAAGGATATAGGCAATAGGGTAGTGATATTAGATAATATACAAGATCCAGGTAATTTAGGTACTATTATTCGGAGTGCAGTGGCCTTTAATGTTGATACTATTATTTTAAGTAAAGATACGGTGGATGTTTATAATGAAAAAGTATTACGGGCTAGTCAAGGATTAATTTTTTATATAAATATTGTAGTGGATGATATTATTGCTAGTATTAATACTTTAAAGCAGTCGGGCTTTACTATTATAGGAACTAAAGTAGCTGGTGGAGAGTCATTAGCGC
Organism: uncultured Bacilli bacterium; assembly: GCA_947595045.1. Lineage (GTDB taxonomy): Bacteria > Bacillota_I > Bacilli_A > RF39 > UBA660 > CANQEN01. Next base: position 3,600 of record CANQEN010000016.1, read on the forward strand.
ACATAAGTCACGATTCTAAATTAGCTATTATTATGGGTAATGAGGGTAATGGTATTAGTGATAGAGTTAGTTCATTATGTGATAAATTTATATATATTAATATGAATAAGAAGTGTGAAAGTTTGAATGTGGGTGTGGCTACTAGTATTATTTTATATGAGTTAGATAAGTAGGTGTATGATGGAATATATATATATTGGTGATATTGTTAATACGCATGGACTTAAAGGAGAAGTTAGAATATTAAGCCATTTTAAGTTTAAAAAAAATGTTTTTAAAATTGATATGCCTTTTTATATTAGTAAAAATTATTATAAAGAGATAATTAAAAGTTATCGAGTACATAAAAATTATGATATGGTTATATTTAATGGTAAAAATAGTATCGATGATGTTATAATATATAAAGGTGAGCCAGTATATGTTAATAAGGATGATTTAGAGTATGATGGTTATTTAAATGAGGATTTAATTGGTTTAAAAGTATATTGTGATAATAAATATATTGGTGATGTTATTAATATTTTGACAACTAATGCTCATGATATATTAGTTATTGAAAATGGAAGTAAATATATGGTACCTAATATTGATGAATTTATTCAACATGTTGATTTGGATAAAGGAATAATGGTTCTCAAATATATGAAAGGTTTATTTAATGAAGATTGATATTTTAACTTTGTTTCCAGAAATGTTTGATGGTTTCTTGAATACTTCTATAATTAAGAGGGCTATTCAAGATAATTTAGTTGATATTAAAGTTCATAATTTTAGAGATTTTTCTACTGATCCTCATAAAAAGGTTGATGATTATGGTTATGGTGGTGGACCGGGAATGGTATTAATGCCTCAACCTATTTTTGATGCTGTTGAATCATTAAGGAGTGTTGATAGTAAAGTTATATTATTAACGCCTCAAGGAGAGCTTTTTAATCAAGCTAAGGCTTTTACTTTATCACAATATAAGCATATAATATTAATATGTGGTCATTACGAAGGTTTTGATGAAAGAATTCGTTCCTTAGCTGACATAGAACTTAGCATAGGGGACTATGTATTAACTGGTGGAGAGATACCTAGTATGGCAATTACTGATAGTATAGTTAGGCTAATTCCTGGAGTAATTGTTCAAGATTCATATGAAAATGATACTTTCCAAAATAATTTACTTGATTATCCAGTATATACTAAGCCAGTAGATTTTAGAGGTATGAGAGTACCTGATATATTACTTAGTGGTCATCATGCTAATATAGCTAAATGGCGTCAAGAACAACAAATTATTAGAACGAAAGAGAGAAGACCTGACTTAATAGAAAAGAGTTGATATTATGGCTAGTAATAAATATTATTATATAACTAAAAAGGGGAAAGATGGAGATATCATTTTTTTAGATTATAAAAAGTTAACTGGTTATAATGTAACTCCTAAAAATACAGTAGATTATGACGGAATTGAAGTTAATAAATTGGTTATTATAAAGCAGTCTTTTATTGAAAAATTATTAAAGAAAAAAATAAAACGCAAATTAGATTTATATTTACAAATTATCGCTGATATGATTGATGATGATACTAGTAGTGATGATACAGCTTTAAGGGAAACATTAAATGAATTGACTAGGTATAAGGATATTGTTAGATCTAAATATGAAAAATATTTAGATGAGAGGTATATTCGTTTGCTATATCAAAAGATAGAAGCGCTTGAATATGAATTATCTTCTAAATTGACAACTAGAATGATGTATAGGAGCTTGTATAATCAAATATATCAAGATCAAATTTATTATGAAGATGAAAATATATCTAGAAAGAGTAGATGATAATATCTACTCTTTGCATTTTTTTAGAATATATGATAAAATAACCACTCATGAAGAAATAATGGTATAAAAAGGTGGAGGGGATTTTATGATAAATAATGAAGCAGATAAAAATTTATTATTTCAATATATAGATTATGATCTATTTAATCAATTAGATAATAAAGATAAATTTAATTATTTAGTTAATATCATAAATTATAATCAGCATATTCATCAGGCTATGTTACACGAATTAACAGTTATTAATAATATTAAATCAAATTCTTTAATTACATTAGGCAATTCAGAATTAACACAGAAAAGGAGTCAAAAAGAAGAGTGCATAGACAATACACAATGTATTGATAAAAATATAAAAAAATATATTGATATATTTGATTCAATAAGTTTAGATGATTATGATGAAGAAGATTTGTATGATATGATAGTGGAGACATTACCACCAAAAAATATGAAAAACTTTAGAAAAATTTTTAATAAAATATTACTTGAGTTAGAAAGAATAAAAAAAGATTATACTGGCATGGTAGCTAGCTCTTTCTCTGATGAACAAGAATTATGGAGACAAGAATATTTAAAAATAGCTTTAATTCAAAAAGAAATTATTGAATATAGGGATAAAAATATAGAAAATATTGATGTAAAAAATGAAAATATTACAGTTAGTGGTGAAAAAAGTAATGAAGTTTATTTTTTAAAGGATAGTAGAGGTAATATTTTTTTTCAAAAAGATTTAGAAAGTATTAGTCAAGAATACTATGAATCGTTTAATAGATTATTACAGTCTATATTGGATGGTAGTTATATCTATAAGAATTATCATTATTTCAATTCCAATCATAAAAAAGTAGCTGGGGATATTATAACTGTTAAAGGTTTTAAAACAAGAATTATATTTGAACGGGTGTCATTATATCAATTTGTGATTTTAGGGGCATTTATAAAAAAGACTAACCAAAATACTAGAAGTATTCAAGCAACTATTAAAATGAAGAAACGTGGTAGCTCGTTATCTATTAATCAGATATTAGAGCAATATAATTCAGATGATTTGGATACAATAAAATTATTATTAACACAAGGAAAAAAGGTGAAAAGTTATGAGTATCATTGACTTAGAAAAAAAGTTATCTGAAATACAAGAAGAAATAGCTTTTTTTGAACAATTTTTTCATCAATTTAAAAGAAATCAACCTAATAGTTATAAAAATATTGATTTTTTTGATTTGTTTTTAGCATTGTATGTAGTAAATAATAAAGGGTTATCTTTTAGTGTTTTAGAACAAACAGCTGAAGATTATAGACCTATTATTATGAATATCCCTAATAATGATTTACTGATAAACTTAGTAGATAAAAATGTTGATAGTAATAAATTGAACAATTTATTAGATATGATTATTAAAGGAAATGATGAAGAGAAAATATTTGAATATGCAGGAAGTGAATTTAGTAATACTATTATTAAAACGGATTTATTTAATAGTGTAATTAATTCTAATTTAATTACTAGACAAGATATTAAAATATTAGTTGATTTTATTCAAATATTAAAAGTGTTTTCTTTTAATCATATTGTTTTCTTATATAGATTTAATGATTTAATTAATAATATTAATGATAATAACTTTATTTTTGATAATGAATTTATTTCTACTGTTAATAAGTTAAATAAAACAATAAAAAGTAAACGATATAATGATAAAGCTTTAAAAAGATTATATAGTAGATTAATATCATTAGATGGATTAGATATATGTGAAATTGAGCATATTTGGGCTGATTTGACTAATTATTATAATAAAATATTAATTAAAGAAAATAAGATGAAAAAGGAATTAAAAAAAGAAAATAAAAGAATTGCTCAATTAGAAATGTGGTCTAAAAACATTAATGATATGAATTATATTAAATTAGAAAAAATTAGGTCATTACTGATACCAGATGAGGAATCTATTCGAATTTTATTACAAATTTATAATCATAATGTAGGGTTGGACACCGCATTAACAAGGCAATATCAAATAGCTAAAAATGATAGTTTAGTTAAATTATATAATTTATTTGAAAATTATAATTATTCCATCTATTTGTTGTCTTTATCAGAACAACAAATACTTCAAAATAACAATTTTGAAGTATTAGATGAAAAATTAAAAATATTAAATCAATTAAAATATAAGCAAGATAATAAATTATACTATATATTAACTTTAATTACTGAAGAAAAATTACTAGAAGTAAAAAAATATGTTAATATAGGACTTGATTTTAATTTTGTATTAGAGCATTTTAATATATTGATAGATGATAATGAATTTGATAATTTTATTAGTAATATACATTTGATAATGTTATATATACCATTATTAAAATTTAAAGTATTAGATTGTTTATTATATGATAATAAAGTATTAAAAAATCTTTTGAAGTTAAGTAATCAATATGATATTAATTTGGCTACTAATGAACAACAAATATTAATTAATTATAAACTATTAGATATGATTGATCAAATGATTGAATTAAATATAAATGATTATAATAAATATATATATTATTTATTATCTAATCCTAAATTACCTTTAAAAATAAAATTATATCAAAATATTGGCTTACTTAATAATAGTCAACTAGATATGGATATTATAACTAATAGTAATTTAATAAAAAATGAATATATTGAATTATATTTAGATAATTATGTGGATTATATTAAAGATAATGATAGTTATCAATATTTAGAGAATAGTGAAAAATATGAATATAATATAGATAATGCGATAGTCAAACAGCTAGATAGGTTTAAAATAAATGATAAACAGTACTATTTTAATGGTGTATATATTTCTCGTAATAAAGTAATCAGAAATATATCAGTATTTAATGATATTAACGAGGAACAATTATTAAATTGTATTATTTATAACTCTATATTAACAGAAGAAGAGTATATTAATATTTGTAAATGTTTAAATATTAAAAGTAAGAATAAGGTATTATAAAATATGGATACAGATTAAAAATTAATTATATATTAAAACACAGGTTATATGGTTCTTTGTTAAATAGTGTTGGTGACAATAAATTTAATAAATGATTGTATAAGATGAGTGATAAGTAATCACTCTTTTATAATACCTTTAATTAAAAATATTTTAGCTAAAAAATGATCAAATTTTCTATATCCAAAAGGAATTTCCTTTAATCCATCAAACATATAATCATAATTTGTAGTATATTGTATATTCATTGCATTATGATTTTTTTGTTATAAGATCTATAAATGTGTTATCTTCTCTTTGAAAGAAGACTTCCTAATATACAAAACTGTCCTTCTCTATTTGTCGTTAGTAGTTGGAATATCATTATTTGTATTTTTCTTAATAGGATTATTTTTTTAGTGAATTATCAATATTCATGCTCAAAAATTTATTATGTCCAATAATCCTTTTAATACTATAACTATAATAGTTAAAATAGCTAATACTACCATGATACTAAATCAACTAATTTATATTATTTTGATAGTCATATTTTTGAATAATTATAGGTTTATTTAATTTGACATAAGTCCTATATTTGTTATAATAAAAATATGGTGATAGTATGCTTGATAGATTAGAACTATTGATAGGAGATAACATAATAAATATTCAAAATAAGACTGTATTAATTATAGGTGTTGGAGGTGTTGGAGGCTATGCTGTTGAAACACTAGTTAGGTCAGGAATTGAACATCTTATACTAGTTGATAATGATAAAGTAGAAATATCTAATTTTAATAGACAATTAATTGCTAGTAATGCGACAATTAATCAATATAAAGTAGATGCTTTTGAGAAAAGAATTCAAGATATTAATCCCAAATGTAAAATAACTAAAATTAAAGAATTTATTACTACAAATAATGTCTATTTATTATTTGATTATAAAATAGATTATTTAATTGATGCTTGTGATACTATTACTACTAAGGAACATATTATAGAATTATGCCTTAAACATAATATTAAATTTATTAGTTGTATGGGAACAGGTAATAAATTAGATCCTACGCAGTTAAAAATAATGGATTTACGGGATACTAAAGTAGATCCTATTGCTAAAAAATTACGTAAATATGTTAAAGATAAGCAATTAGTAGGTTCTATTCCTGTGGTATGTAGCAGTGAAGATAAAAAACAAAATGGTGTTACTACTATACCATCTAATGCTTTTGTACCTGCTATAGCAGGTATATTATGTACGAGTTATGTTATAAATGATATTTTAAAGTAGGTGTAATATGAAAAATAGTTTAAGTACATATATTAATAAGTTTAAGGGAAATCTTTTATGTATTGGTGTTAATGATGAAGGATTCATAAAATTATTAGAAAAAAATAATAATATTAATACATATTTAATTAATCGTCATAAAACAAAATTAGGTTTAAGAAGAAATAAAAAAGTTACTATGAATAATGGTAAAAAAATTAATATAAAAAAGTTAGAAAAAACATTTACTTATAAGAGTATTGATAATATTATTTGTTCATATGATGAGATAAGTGATTATTTTAAATATTTTATAGATGATAGTTTAAATATTTGTTGTGGTAATATTTATATATATGGATATCAAGATGAAATTGATATTCAATCCATTATTAATCGTTATAATAAATATATAGTGGAGGTTAGTAAAAGTGATAAAGATAATACTTTTTTAATTATAGTTAAGACTCCTAATAAGAAAATAGGACCTATAATAAAAAAAGGGCATCTAATTATTAATTCTTTTAAAAATATTGGAGATTTTATAAGTAATATTTTAGTTAGTTAGAAAGATAATAATAGTTATCTTTTTTTTGACAAAATAAACTATTATTATAGTTTATAACTATAATGGATGGTGATATAATGAAGCGTTTTAAGACTAAAAAAAAGATGCAGATAGATGCTATTATAAAATATATTGTCATTATTATAATTACTTATATCACTATTAAATTATGTATATATGTTTTAATGAATAGTCGAATAGCTACGTTTATGTATAGTAAGCATAAAGTAAGAGATTATTTAAATTATTTAAGCCAAAATACTATAAATGAACCTATTAATTTATTAAATTATGAATCAGTATTAGTTCAACCAGCTATAACAAATGATAAAATAAATCCTCTTACTAATCCATCTATTTATATTTATAATAGTCACCAAAAAGAGGAATATGTAGCTGATAATACTGATACAAATGGTATGAATGCAGATGTTTATTTTGCATCTCATTTCTTTAAACAAGAATTAGCTAAATATAATATTGATGTCTTAGTAGAAGAGGGGAGTATTACTGATTTTTTAGTTACTAATAATATGAATTATAGTTATAGCTATGTAGCTAGCCGTTATTTTGTTGAAGACACTTTAAATAAGAATCCTAATCTTAATTTAGTTATTGATTTACACCGTGATGCTACTAAAAAGGATATTAGCACTACTACTATTGATAATAAGTCATATGCTAAAATAATGTTTGTAGTAGGGCAAGAATATCAAACATATGAAGCTAATTTAGCTCTTTCTAATCATTTAAATGATTTAATATCTGCAAAATATCCTGAATTATCACGAGGCGTTATTTTAAAAAAAGGACAAGGAGTTAATGGAGTATATAATCAAGATTTAGGAACTAATATTATTCTATTAGAATTAGGTTGTCAAGAAAATACAATGGAAGAGGTGACTAATACTATTACCTTATTAGCACCTATATTAGGAGAATATTTAAATGGACAAGCAATATAAAATATGTAAAAGAATTATTATTAGTTTATTTGTAATATATTTAACTCTTTATTTTTCACAGTTAACAGGTTATTATGAGTATCAAAATTATGCTAAAATGACACTAACAGAACAACAAATTAATAAGTTCGAAGAAGATATTAAGGCTGGTAAAGAAATAGATGTTGAAGATTATATAAAAAATAAGGATAGAAATTATCAAAATGGGTTATCTAAATTAGGGTTAAATATATCTAATTTTTTAAGTTTAAATATAAAAAGGGGAGTATTTAAGGCTTTCGATTTAATTGCTAAATTTGTACAGGAAGAATAAAACAAAGATTATAATATTAATGTTTCATAATCTTTGTTTTATTTTTTTTATATTTATCATACTTGTATTAGCACGATTACAATCGATAATGATATTACCTTTAAGAGGAAATGGAAATTCATCAACATTATTAATAATGCTACAATTACCATATATTAAAGTATTACCATCAAATTCAAAGTAATGTCGACCATAAATACACCATCGTTTATTTTTTTTATCTTCTGGTACAATATTCATATAAGCATCTATTGCTTTCATAGAACCGTTAATAATATTTTTTACATCTTGTTCATTAAATCCTAAAATAGTCATAGATTTTATGAATAAATTGAGTTGTTCTGTTTCTGTTAATTTATCCCACTTTGAAGTTGTAATTAAGTCAGGTTGATATTCTGTATCTTTATTCTTTTGTAGCATACTAATAGATATTCGATTATTATTACTGTTTACTGAAAATACAATAGAATAATTAAGATTTAATTTATTATTACAAATATTACCAACAGATAATCCTAAATGAGTAAATACATTAGAATTAGAATGAGATGAAAACCCTCTTAGTCCAAAAATAATTCCATCTTTAATTCTACAAGTAGCATATGGTAAATCATCTGTTATGTATAGACGTGGAAACATGTTACATTCATTATCAAAATGTTGTAAATTATCTTTGTAAAGATCATATCCTAAAGATATTAATTTACTTAATTCTGCTTCTATTGCTTTTGAATTTATATTTTTAAATGTCATATATTTTTCTCCAATTCATTTTATGATTAATAATCATTATTCTATAATAGGAGAGTAATTTTGTCAATTTTAGAAATATAATCCTTTGTTGTTTAAAGTATTATAATGTGCTATAATTTAGTAGGTGAGATTATGGAATTATTAAAGAAAGATAATTGGTGGATATGGTTATTACTTTTTCTATTTTCTAATGGTACTGGAGTAATTGCTCTTAGTGCTTTATTAGGTAATATGGATAAAGATAGTTGGTATGCTAAACCTAGTAATTGGATTATTGGTTTTTTATGTTTTCTTTTTCCTGGTTTTATTATGATAAGTGTATTTTCTATTGAAATGTTAGTATTAGCTGCAGCTAAATTAGATGTAAAATATAAAGAAATATATTTATCACCATTTATATGGTTATTTATGCTAATTATTCCTATTATAGGTTGGATATTATTTCCCATAGTAATAATTTATTTGCATATAGCTATTTTGATTAAATTATATCAAGGTAATGGCGAAAAATATATACAAAAAGATAATTTTGTGTTAGAATAATGCTAAATTTAAGGGAGGTTTTACGATGGAGAAAGATATTTTAAATATTGCTATTAATGGTGATGAGAAAAATCGTAATGAAATTGTCTATAATAATATAGTAGGAGCAATGGACAATTTAAAGATGTCTAAAGATGAGCAAATTGAATATTTAAAAACGAAAGTATCTAACATTGAACATGAATATCATAATAATATAATATTGTTAATGACAGTTACTATATCTTTAATCCTATTTAGTATTGGTATATATTTAGTAGCAATTAATTTATATTTATTAGGAATTATAATTGCTTTAGTTGGATTTGCAATTATTAATGTTAAATTATTAATTTTAGTTAGAAAGAGTAATATGATTCGTAATAAAAAATATGTTGAAATTGAAAGCTTAAGAAACAATTTATCAGCTTTACTAAAATAGTAAAAGTGATAAATGTTTCTTCTTTTTTTTTTAATATTGTGATAAAATGAAAAAGGTGATGATAAATGGCAAAAGCAACACGTAGTGAGTTAAGAGAAAAAATTATGACAATTTTATACCAAATTAATGTTTATCAGCAACATAAAATTGCCTATGATATAGATGAAGTAATTAATGGAATTTTAGAAGTAGATAATGAGTTTGTAAAAGATGCCGTATATGGGGTTATGACAAATTTAGATTATATTGATTCTTTAGCTAATAAGTATTTAAATAACTGGACTATTGATCGATTAGGATTTACTGATCAAGCTATTATTAGGCTATCTATTTATGAATTAATGTATACTAATACTCCAGATGTAATTGTAATTAATGAAGCTATTGAATTAGCTAAAAAATATAGTGATGACGATGTTAGAAAAATGATTAATGGTATTTTAGATAAAATATATCATAGTAAGGATAATCATGAATCCAAGTAAGTATTTAACGGTAAGTGCTATTAATAAATATTTAAAGGTACAATTTGAACGTGATGAACACTTGCAGTGTGTTTTTTTGAAAGGTGAAATTTCTAATTTCAAAGGGCATACTACTGGTCATTTATATTTTTCATTAAAAGATGAGACAAGTAAAATTAATGCGATTATGTTTCAAAGTTATGCTAAAAGATTACAATTTAGTCCAACTGATGGAACTAAAGTATTAGTTATGGGTCGAATTGGTATTTATGAAGCTACAGGTAATTATCAAATATATGTTGAGGAAATGTTAGAAGATGGAGTAGGTAATTTATACATAGCATATGAAAAATTAAAAGCTCAATTACAAAAAGAAGGATTATTTGATAGTAGTCATAAAAAGATATTACCTAAGTATCCTAATCGTATTGGGATAGTTACGGCTCCTACTGGAGCAGCTATTAAAGATATTTTATCAACTATTAAAAGAAGATATCCTATTTGTGAGACTATTCTTTTTCCTAGTTTAGTTCAAGGTGATAATGCTGCTAATGATATTGTAAGAAATATAAAAAAAGCAGAACAATATGATTTAGATGTTCTAATTGTAGGTAGAGGTGGAGGTTCTATTGAAGATTTATGGCCTTTTAATGAAGAAGTAGTTGCTAGAGCTATATATGATTGTCCTATACCCATAATAAGTGCTGTAGGGCATGAAATAGATTTTACTATAGCTGATTTTGTAGCTGATCATAGAGCTCCTACTCCTACTGGAGCAGCTGAGATAGCTGTACCTAATTTGATTGATGTTCAAAAATATATTAATCAATTAAAAATACGTTTACAAGAAGCTATATATAAAGATATAAAATATAAAAGTCTTTATTTAGATACAATTAAAAACTCATTTGTATTAAAGACTCCAATGGTGCTATTTGAAAATAGACAACAACAAATAGATATTATTAATGAAAAGTTAAATCAATTGTTATTACAAAAAATAGATTATTGTAAATTAAAATTAGATACTATGAAAAATCATTATTTACTTAAAAATCCACAACAATTATATATAGAAGCTAAAAAGCAACTTAAAATTATCATTGATAAATTGCAATTAGTTAATCCATTAAATATATTAAATAGAGGATATAGTTTAACTTATCAAGCAAATAAAATAATTAAAGTAGTTGAAGATATAGATATGAATAAAGATTTATCTATAAAAATATCTAATGGTATTATTGAAGCTAACATTGTGAAAGTAGAGGAGATAAAAGATGAAGAAAGAAACTAAATTTGAAGATAATTTAGCTGAATTAGAAAAAATAGTAAATGAATTAGAAAATGGCGAAATTGATTTAGATAGCGCTATTGAAAAATATACTAAAGCTATGCATTTAGTCAAAGAATGTGATGATAAATTAAAAAGAGTTGAAGCTCAAGTTAATAAAATGCTTAATGAAAATGGTGAATTAGAAGATTTTGAAGTTGAAAATTAAATCTTATTTTAAAGTTAATAGAAGATATTCAAAAATATGATACTTTTTTATGTCTTAGTTTTGTATATGATATTATATAGCATTACAATATAGATATATTAAGTATATGATATGTTTTTATTGATTATGGTTAGTAGTTATTATATAATTAATGTGTTATAAAATAAAAGAAAGGGTTGGCTAATATAATATGAAAGTTTTACTTGCCACAGCAAATAATGTGAAAGTAGAAGCTGTCTTAGAAGCTTTTAATTTGTATTTTGATGATGTTATAATAGAGTCTGTTAATATATCATCTGGTGTTAGTGATATGCCATATTGTGTAGAAGTAGAAAGAGGAGTAAAACATCGGTTAAATAATTTAAAAGTTTATGCTAATACTGAACATATTAACGCTGATTATTTAGTAGCTATTGAGTCAGGATTATACAATTACTTTGGTAGTTGGATGATGACTAGTTTAGTTGCTGTTAGTGATATGACAAATAAAGTCAGTTATGCTACTAGTGGGAGTTATCCTATTCCTAGTAATTATGTGAATGATATAATGACAAAAGGTTTAGAGTATGTATTGAGGGATATATTTAAAAAAGAAGCTTCAGGGCATACAACTGGTGGGGTTGGTTATTTAACTAAGGGAAAATTAGTACGCAAAGATTTAATGAAAGAAGCTATTATATTAGCTCTTACTAGATTTATTAATGATAACTGGTAAAATTTACTTCTAAAAAACTAAAAAAATTATTTTATTATAACTAAATTAGAGAAATAAAATGTATAGTTTAAATGTGAATATACTACTAAAATATAGAAATTTTGAAAGAGGCTAATTAGTTAATGTTTAATTATATCATATGATTGTTGATAAGTTGATTTAGCACCATAACAATTTGTTGAATTGAGTAATATGACTATACTCAGACTGTCTCAATCAAATTTTCACTTGTTATTCACTAAATTTACACAAAAGATAGTTACAATATGATTGTTAGCTGATATAGATAAGTTGAATTTTTATTTATACACTCCTCCAACTTGCTCCTTTTTAGTTAAATTTATTTAAAAGAATGTAACTCCTATTAGTAAAAAAATCAAGCTAACAAGAAAAAATATATTGGGAAGAATATAGAGATATATTCTTTTTATATAATAGGAAATTGAAACTCAGATTAATAATTTTAACCCACATCAAAAATCTAATACAAAAGAATTTTTGTATTAAATTGAATTTTTAATTATGTAGAATTCCATATAATTTTAATAAAAAAAGCTTTGACAAATATTATATTCAAATAAAGAACAATAAAAGCGTAGAAATAGATGTAATAATAAAAAGTTTAGTAGTAACAAGTGATATGAATATTATGTAACTCCTAATTATTTGAAAAATATGAAAGCAAAATAAAAAGAAAGTATGAATGTGAGAGTTGTGGATTAGAAATAAAAAGAGATTTAAATGTGAGTATAAATATATTATGTGGAGGACTGAAATTCTTAGAAGTAGAAAAAAGAAACCACAAGGTTTCTTAAATGAATTTATATCGAATTTTACTTTTGTTCCCAAAAGGACATATTTATTGTATAATATGATTATTAGTGGTGATTTTATGAATTTGTTAGTAGTAGATGATGAGCAACGAATTAGAGAAGTTATTTGTGAATATGCTAAAATTGAAGGATATACTGTTTTTGAGGCTGATGATGGTATAATGGCTATTGATATTGTTAAAAATAATCTTATTGATGTTATTATTCTAGATATTATGATGCCTAAGCAAGATGGTTATTCGACTTTAAAAGAATTAAAAACAATTAAAAATATTCCTGTAATTATGTTATCGGCCCGAGGTGAAGAATACGATAAACTATTAGGGTTTGATTTGGGTATTGATGATTATATGACTAAACCATTTAGCCCTAAAGAACTTATAGCTAGAGTGAAAGCAGTTACTAAAAGAAATAATAAAGAGATTGATCAATTTGTTTATAAAGATTTAGTTATTAATTTTAAAAGTCATGTTGTTAAAATTAATAATCAGGTTATTCCATTAACTCCTAAAGAATATGATATATTAGTTTATTTTGCTAAAAATAAGAATATTGCTCTTTCTAGGGAACAATTATTAAGTGAAATATGGGGCTATGATTTTTATGGTGATGATCGGACTGTGGACACACATATAAAAATGTTGAGGAATAGTTTGGGATCATACCGTGATTTAATTGTAACTGTGAGGGGAATAGGGTATCGTCTTGAAATATCATAAGCGAACACTCCATACTAAATTATTTCTTTATTTAGGGGCATTTTCTTCAATTATTCTATTATTATTTTGGTTAGCACAATATTTATTTTTTAATCGTTATTATGAACACAATAAAATTTTAGAATTAGATAGAGCAGCTGATAAGATAATATTAAGTTATAATAATAACGATTTTAAAAGGTCGTTAGATGCTATTTCTTATCAATCAGGTATTTGTATTGAAATTGAATCGGATACAGAGTTTGTATATCGTTCTTCTAGTTATAATCGTGGGTGTTTGGTAGAATTAGGTGAAGATTCTATCGGCTATAAAAACGATTTTATTAATAGTGGTTTAAATAAGAAAACATATAAAATAGTAAATAAACGTTTTAATAATAATGCTTTGGTATATGGGATTAAATTGGATAATAATGTATATGCGTATATTAGTATTTCACTAGATCCTTTAGATTCAACAACTATAATATTACGTAAACAGTTATTCCTGATTAGTTGTATTGTATTATTATTATCATTTGTTATTGCTTATTTTATAGCTAAGATTATTACTACACCTATCGTTAAAATAAGCAATAAGGCGAAAGAATTAGCTCATGGTAATTATGATGTTAATTTTAAGTCTAATACTGATATTGATGAAATTCATAATTTAGAGACGATATTAGATAAAACAAAAGAAGAAATGTGTAAAATAGATGAATTACGTAGAGATTTAATGGCTAATGTGGGGCATGATTTAAAGACCCCATTAACAATGATAAAGGCATATGCTGAGATGGTAAGAGATATTTCTTATAAAGATGATGAGAAGAGAAATAATCATTTAAATATTATTATTGAAGAAAGCGATCGCTTGAATTCTTTAGTTAATGATATATTGACTTTATCTAATATTCAAAGTGGGGCAGAAGATTTAGTTCTTGAAAATTTTGATTTAGATGAATTGATAAAAAGTATTTTAAAACATTATAGTATTTTAAAAGAAACGGAAGGATATGAATTTATCTATAATGGAGTAGGTAAGATAATGGTAAAAGCTGATCGTAAGAGAATTGAACAAGTAATGTATAATATAATTAATAATGCGATTAACTATACAGGAAAAGATAATAAAGTATTTATTGATGTAAAGTTGAAAAAAGGGGCAATTAGAGTTGAAATTAGAGATACTGGAGCTGGAATTGATAAAAGCCAACTTGATATGATTTGGGATAAGTACTATCATACTGATAAAAAGCATAAACGAAATATGATAGGTACAGGATTAGGTTTATCAATAGTTAAAAATATTTTGGAAAAACATAACTATAATTATGGTGTGAATTCTATAATTGGAAAAGGAACTACTTTTTACTTTGAGATATCTAAAAAGTAGTTTTTTTAATAAAAGCTATGATTTTGTATTATAGCTATAAATTATTAAAATCAATAGAATGAGTTGGAAACATTTGCCCATTACAATTAGGACAATTGAAATGTGGGGGTTCTTCGTTACCAGCTAATTTATATATTTCGGCAAAGTGTTTAACTATTTGAATTGGCATTTTATTTCTAGTACCACATTTTGGACATTTATATAAAACGTATCTACGGTTTACTTTAAAATTATTTGCATTTCTTTCACTATCCTCAAATAGTTTGGGTAATTCAACGTCTAATGCACGCGAGATGCGCCATATAGCACCCAATGAAAATGATTGGTGATATGATGATTCTAATCCACTGATAAAGGATAGAGAATAATTAATTTCTTGAGCAAGTTGTTCCTGAGTCCAACCTTTTAATTTTCGATATTTTTTTACATTTTTGCTAATAATACCATAAATATAATTTTCATCCTCTTTTTTGAATATCACTATTTATCACCTCAGACTGTCACAGTTTATACTTCTACTTATATTATCTAACAAAAATTAAAAAAATTTTACTTACTATTCTTGCAAGTTATATAAATGGTGTTGCACAAATAGTGCAACTTTTAGCAAAATTTGCTTCAAAATAAACAAAAAAAAGTTATAAAAATTTTCTTATCTTTTTGATAATGTCATGCTTTTATTAATATTGACGATATAGATTAAATTATTCTAAATATAAGTTTTAGAAAGAAGTAAATATATATGTTGTATTATAATAAAAACAATCATTTTCTTTCTATTTTAAATTAAAAATAAAAAAATATTGCAAAAGAGCTATAATATGTTATAATATTAATGGCTTTTTAAATTACACATTCATGGATTTAAGTGTCTAGTGCCTTATTGGTGATATTTAAAGAAGAAGTGGATGGAAGAAATAACGAAATGGAGGAATGAAATATGGCAGTTGTGTCAATGAATAATTTATTAGAAGCTGGAGTTCATTTTGGACATCAAACTAAGAGATGGAATCCTAAAATGAAAGAATATATTTTTACATCAAGAGATGACATTTATATTATTGATTTGCAAAAAACAGCAATGAAGATTGAAGAAGCTTATAGTGCTCTTAAAGAAATTGTACTTAATGGAGGAAAAGTTATTTTTGTAGGTACTCGTAAACAAGCAGCTGAGGCTACTAAGGAAGAGGCAATACGTAGTGGATCTTACTACGTAACTGAAAGATGGCTTGGAGGTACTTTAACTAATTTCCGTACTATTCATAAGAGGGTTAAGCGTTTAGAAGAAATTGAAAAAATGGAAGAAAACGGAACATTTGACTTATTACCAAAGAAAGAAGTTATTAATTTAAGGAAAGAGTATGATAAATTAAATACGTTATTATGTGGAATTCGTCAAATGGATAAATTGCCACAAGCAATGTTTATTGTAGATCCATCAAAAGAGGAAATTGCTATAAGAGAAGCTAGGAAGATGCATATTCCTGTATTTGGAATAGTTGATACTAATTGTGATCCAGATATGGTGGATTATGTTATACCTGCTAATGACGATGCTATACGTGCTGTTAAATTAATTATTGGAGTAATGGCTAATGCTATTGTAGAAGCTCAAGGTGGTAAAATAGTTGATTATGTTAGTGGAAAACAGGATGAAAATGGTAGTGATATAATGAAGCGCGCTATTGAATCGGTAAAACGAAAAGAAGAAAGAAGAAATTTAGATCGTAGAAATGCAGAACGTAGAAGTTTTGATAAAAAAGGTTATGATAGAAAGCGTTTTCGCCATAATGATAAAAACAACGAATCAGTATCAGTAAAAGAGAAAAATAATAATGATTCTAAAGTAGCTGTTGAAGTTAAAGTAGAAGCAAAGGTAGAACCATTAGTAGAAGATTTTAGTTCAAAGACAGTTTCTGAACTTAAAGATATAGCTAAAGCACGTGGAATAAAAGGTTATTCAACTATGAAAAAAGCTGATTTAATAGAAGCTTTGAAATAAATAATAAGATGATGTTTTATCATCTTTAAAATTTTAAGGAGGAATGAAAATGGTTACTGCAAGTTTAGTAAAAGAATTAAGAGAAAAAACAGGTGCTGGAATGATGGAATGTAAGAAGGCATTAGAGGCAACTCAATCTAATATTGATGCTGCTATTGATTGGTTAAGAGAAAAGGGAATTTCAAAAGCTGCTAAGAAAGCTAATCGTATTGCAGCAGAAGGAATTGCAGCTATTAAAATAGATGGCAATAAGGCAGCTATTATTGAAGTGAATTCTGAAACAGATTTTGTAGCTAAGAATGAAGAATTTAAAAGTTTGGTAGATGAAATATTGAATGCTATCATTAATAATGATGTTAAAACTAATGATGACGTTTTGGAATGCAATACTAATGATGGAATAGTAAAAGATTTAATTATCGCTAAGACAGCTAAGATAGGAGAAAAGTTAAGCCTTAGACGTTTTACTAAAGTAGAAAAATCAGATAATGAATCATTTGGAGATTATATTCATATGGGTGGAAAAATTGCTGTTTTAACAGTTATAAGTAATGCTAATAGTGAGGTTGCTAAAAATGTTGCAATGCATGCCGCTGCTATGAGACCGGCTTATGTAAATTCTAGTGAAGTGCCAGCTGATGTTTTGGATAAAGAAAAAGCGATAATGAGAGAACAATTGAGAAATGAAGGAAAATCAGAAGATCGTATTGATCAAATCTTAGTTGGTAAAATAAAAAAATATTATGAAGAAGTTTGTTTAGAAAATCAAATTTATGTTAAAGCTGAAAATAAAGAAACAGTAGCACAATATGTTGCTAATAATGGTGGAACTATTAATACTATGATTCGCTATGAAGTAGGTGAAGGCATGGAAAAGAGAGAAGAAAATTTTGCTGAGGAAGTAGCTAAGCAAATACAAGGTCAACAATAATTGATATTTATTAATATTGATACTATTATAAACAGAACTAGTTCATGGATTTGAACTGGAAACCAAAAAATGGACAAAACTGTAATACTAATGTTAAATCTGATATGAACCCCGTTTCTTGGGTTCTTTGTCAAATAGTGTTGGTGACAATAAATTTGATAAATGAATTGATATAGGAGGAGTGATAAATAATCACT
>CANQEN010000017.1 GCA_947595045.1 uncultured Bacilli bacterium
AAAAAAAAAAAAAAAAAAACAAGTAGTTTTTTTGCTAATTATACTTGTTTTTATGTGATTAATTATTTATTTAAATAAACTAAGTAATTTTTGCTTTAAACCTGGTTTTTGTACATATACTGTTTCCTCTACTTGAGTGTTTTCTTCATTTATATGCTTTAATTTTATTGCTAATTGATAGAATAGCTCTAAATTAAGATACTGATCTATCGGCTCTATATCTTGAATACTCAGTGAGATAATTATTGAATTAGTAGAATGATTATAAACATCCATATTATTTTTAAAGGCCTCTTTAAAATTAACCATTTCTAATGATTTAGGAATATTAGCATTTGGTCCAATATAACAATAAGGAGTCTCACACATTTTATAAGCTACTGATATAGCTATAGAAGCTCTTAATATTGCATCTGGTACTATTGTACTTCTATTGATAGCAACTAATAGACAAGCTACTCTTTTAAATGTATCTAACTCTCCTATCACATATCCTCTACTAAATTGTTTACAACAAAATTCATATTCATTAATAATACCATCTAAATCATTGATAACTGAACTACTAATTTGATTTTCCTCTAAACCATAACATATTAAATCAGCCATTTCTTGGGTAGTTAATTCACCCTTCATACCACACTTCCTATTCTTCTAGTTTTACTACTGATAATTTATTATCTTGATCTACCAAAGTAACTACAGCATGATCTTGATATCCTAAATCTTCTTTATAAGTAATATCTACATCTACTATATAAGAATTTCCAGATACCATATCACTTTCAAAAATATCAGTATCAATACTATTAATTGTAACATCAGTTACTTCTGGTAATTTCTGTTTACGTTTACCATATAAATTATTCTTAACATGATAGTAAATACCATTAGCATCTTTAGCTGATAAAACAAAATCATTTTGATATTCACTATAAATAAATTGAGCACCACCAACTTCATTTTTACTCGATTTACTATTTAGATCAAAGAAATCAGCTATAAAGATTTGTGTTAATACTTTAGCATATTCTTCTTTATCTACTGGATTTTTACTTAAAATATCTCTTAATTCTTCAAATAGTTTTTTAACATATTCCGTATTATTTTCTGTTAAATGATAGCCATATTTTTCTATAGTGTCAACGATTTGAATCTCGGTTGCTTTCTCCTTCTTAAAACTCTCCTTTAATACTTTAATGCTAATAAAAATCATTAATACTAATAAAATAATTAATATAACTAGAGCAATATTACTATATTTTAATTTTATTTTCTTTTTCATTCTTTTATCACACTATTTTCCTCCATTGTTTCATTTTCTGGATTATTTCCAACTCTCTTAATTAAATCATAAGTAATAATATTATTTGATATATTATTCATAGTCTCAGCATAATTTCGATAATAATTTACATAGTCTATTGATATATCACTGTTTAAATCTAATTGTCTATATGCCTCTTTAGCACTATTATAATATAATTTATTAGTTAACCAATTACCAGATGGAAAAACGACCACATTATCTTCAATACTAAATATATCATGTCCTAAAGCATATTTATTATGGAACCCAAACATATTAGCTAAAGTGGGTTGAACATCAACCATTCCCATTACTTTAGTTACTTCTTGACTATAATCAGTACCAATTATATCTTTAGACCAAATAATTAAAGGTACACTTCGATTTAATTCATAGAAATATTCATCTACTTTTATATAATTTTCGTCATCTTCATCAATTAAAGAATCGGTTAAATAGTCATAATTATAATATAATGAATATTGCGATTTTTTTAATTTATTGTCATGATCACCATATATAATCACAACTGTATTATCTAATAGTCCTTCATTATCCATTTTAGTTAATAATTCTCCAATAGCCTCATCAGCATACCGAGCTGATTTAAAATAATTACCTAACTGTGTATTTTCCATATAAGGGGCTATTTTTTCTTCCATTTCTCCTGTTTCTTCATTTATTTGTTGATATTTAATATCAACAGGATAATCCCAATCACTGGATGCAATATAATCATTAATACCACTAAATGGGGTATGATTAGTAAGCATAATTAATAATCCATACCATTTATCATGCTCAGTACTAATATTTTTTATAATATCAACAGATTGTGAAAAGAATGATTTATCACTAATACCTAAGCCTATTTTTTCATCTATATTATAAGCATCAGTATATGCATAAAAGTGGTCATATCCTAAATTTGGATGAACATTAGCCCGATTCCAAGCACTAGCTTTGTTACCATGCATACTAAAAGTATAATAACCTAAATTTTTCATAAATTTAGGAGTGGTTTCATACTCTCTATTAAAATAATTCATAAATACAGTACCATTAGAGGCAGGCAAAAGAGAGGTATTAAAAGTAAACTCTGTATCACTACTTGTACCAGCACTTTCTTCTGAATAAAAGTTAGAAAAATAAAGTCCTTCACTAGCTAATCTATTTAAATTAGGAGTAACTGGTTCACCATTAAAGGAAGTGGCCTCACCATTTCTATTATCATCAGATATTAGAAAATTCATAATACTTTCAGCATGAATAACTAAAACATTTTTATCTTTAAATATCCCTGTATACATATTATTTGATGGTTGATTAGCGTTAACTGCATAATAATCTCTAAACTCTTTACTGGCCTCATCATAACCAAACATACTATTTAATTTAGTACGTACACATGAAAAAGCATCATTTAATTGATAAGTATATATTCCAAACTCCATTACAATATATTCCCTATTCCATTGCTTTCTCAGTCTACTAATATCAGTACCAGTTAACATTGAAATAAAGAATCCTAATATAATTAAAGTAACAACAATTGTATTTAAAAAGCGAATTTTGGGTTGTTCTTGAGTTTCTACTTTATCATAATAATCTGTTTTTTTTAATTGTAAATGCATGAATATTAGAGCGAATAGCTGCCAAACATAAATAAAATCTTTTAACTCTAATATATTTTCCATTACAGCATCAGTATAACCACCTAATTGAGTTAGAGTTGCTAATAGTGAAAAGGAGGCGAATGATAAATAATTTTTATAATAGATACAATTAATAATACAATCTAATATAAAAATTATAGACCAAACTAAAAAATATTTAAAACGATTTCTTGGTTTAAGAAAATAAGCTAGTGAACCAAGTAATAAAATAATACATAAATCAGCTATCATTGGTTTTATTGATAAAACATTTTGAACTGTAACAGCCCTTAATATAGTAGCATTAATCAATGATGTAATAATAAAAGTTATAAATAAAATATTAGTTCTAGCATATATTTTAGTTTTTTCTAAAGTTTCAATAAATGTCTTCTTCATCAAAACACCTCAATCTGTTCATCATTATAGCACCAAAGCTGTTTTTTTTCAAATCAGTAAACAAGGTTTTTAAGAACAAAGACATAATAACGATAATTACAAAATAAGTAATTCAGTGAAAAAATAATAAGAACTTTTTTAACCTTTTAACATTTTTTTACTAAATATAGATTTTTTCATTTATTTGATTTGAAAATATCAATATTTAGCTATAATAATAAATATTTAATATCAATTATCATACCACATGATTACACGTTTTAGCTGAAATAATTCTTTTAATTTATAATTTACAAAGTATGTATAAAATGATATAATATTTATTAGAAAAGTGGTGATAAAATGGATGATTATGTTAAGGAAGCAAATAATAGAATCGCTAAAGAGTACTTTAAATTATGGGAAAAAAATACTCTTTTAGATCCTAAATTAAGAGTAGACTATATTCGAAGGAAACACGCCAAAAAGGAAAAAGAAAGAAGGGCTAACCAAAAAACGTACAAGAAAAACTGGAAATAAAGATAAATTAAGATATAATTATAAAATATTTGAATAAACATAATGATTACGGTTATAAATTATACAATGATTTAGGTCAAGGAATAAGAAACTTGTATTCAAATATAATGGCATAAATAAAAACTAAAGGGATAACGAAGTAAGTTATCCCTTTAGTTTTTATTTGATAATCCCTAAATGATGATAATATCATTATTAATTTTTATTTAACTTTCTTATAATATTTTCATTAGCATATATTTTTAATGTTCCTTTAGTAGAAGTATTATAATTATACATTTGATCATTTTGTAAATCAGTTATAAAAGTTTGATATAAGTTTATATAATTTTCAAATGTTTTATTTTTATTATTAAGTAATATTTCTAAACCATGTTCCGTTTCTATTTCATAATTATTTATACTTAAATTGGCTAAATCAGGATAATACTCCCCTTCTACTTTTATCATATTATCATCTATATCATTATTAATAATAAATTGATAATTAGCTCCATATATGTATAGTTTCATATTATTGTCAAAATGATACTCTTTAGTAATATTCTTTTTTCTAATAGAACTATAGTTTAGATTATCACTATAACTAAATTGGGCTAAATTATCTATTGTAAGTAAGCTACCAATAACTAAAAAACTAATAATTAAAACTATAGGTAAAATACTTAACTTATGTTTACCATATACAATACTAATTATAGTATCTGTAATATAACTAAATAATAATGATATACCTATTAATAAAACAGCAAAGCCTATTAAATTGATACCTTTAATACATAAAAAGAAAGATAATAATATTAAAATATAAGTAAATATGGTAATAATAATTAATGGTAAAATAATTACTAAGCTTACTAACCATTTTAATATTAAAGTACTTTTATAATGACTATTACCAAATAGCCAAGAGAATATAGCTATACAACTAATCAAATAAATTAATGATATACTAGCCTTACTAATCAATTGTAATGAATCATTAAAAGGATAAAATAATTGATTAGTTAAAATGACTAATACATGCCATATAATGATAAATGGTATTTTAATTAATTCAAAAATAAATAACATAATAATTAGTTTTACTATTATTTCTAATAAATATTGCATTAATATTTTATTTTCTTTTTTAGTCTTAATAATATCTATAATATCTTGAAATATACTTATTATTATATTAACAAATTGTTTTACTAAAAAATTTAATTTATCTATAACAGTATTATGATTATTTTTATACTTTTTTACTATATCTTTTATATCAGGCATCATATGTTTTATACTATCAACATCTTTTCCCTGTTTTAGTAATAATTTCCATTTCTTTTTATATTGTTTAATAACTTTACTACGATCTTTCTTAGACATAAAAAATAAGGCTTCATTTAAATCATTTAAATATTGTTTCATAATACCTCCTAAATATCTATTAATTCCACTAATATATCATTAGATGTATAAATATATATAGGATTAATATATATATAATCTTTATATTCTATTAATTTTTTTGCCCTTAATAATTGCTCAATTGGTTTTAATCTTTTCATATCAAACTTAAATCGATTATAAAAATCTTCTTTAGAGACTCCTTTTATTAATCTTAAACCTAACATAAAATATTCTTCTATTTTATCTTTTTTAGTTAATAAATATTTCTCATATTCATAATTACCATCTATATAATTAGATATACTTTTAGTATTCTCATAACGATATGAATTTACATATCCACAAGCACCTGCTCCAAAACCATAATACTCTTGACTATGCCAATAAGTTAAATTATGTAAACATTGTTCTCCAAAATTACTTATTTCATAATGATCATAATTATTTAACTTATTAATTATTAATTGATACATAGCTTCATCTAATTCTTCATCAATTGGTTTAATCCCCATATTATATAATATAGTGTGTTCTTCTATAATTAAAGAATAGGTAGATATATGATTAACATTTAAAGCTAATAGAATATCTAAATCATGAGCTAAATCCGTTAAGGTTTGTCCTGGAATAGCATATATTAAATCAACATTAATATTATCAAAATATCTTTTAGCCAAATTAATCTTATTAATAGCTTCTTCCTTAGTATGATGTCTATTTAATAAAGATAGTAATTTATCACTAAAAGTTTGTACTCCTATACTAAGACGACTAACACCATTTTCTTTTAATAAACGTAACTTTTCTTCATCTAAATTTTCAATATTACATTCAATTGTAAATTCTACTAAATGTTGACGATTAAATTGTTTGATTATACCAAATAATTGTTGTAATTCAGCTATATTAAGACAAGTAGGAGTACCCCCACCAATGTAAATAGTCTCTATAGCATCTCCCTTATATCTTTTTTTTATCTCTCTATCTAAAGCTTGCAAATAATTATTCAGTTGTCCATAACGATAATAATTTTTACAAAAATCACAATAAGAACAAATAGTATCACAAAAAGGAATATGAATATATACAGCTTTAATCATTTTAAAAATTCTCGCTTTCAAATGATTCAATATGACTTTTATAATGATTTTGGTTTATAAGGTTTTAATACAAACATATTAGGCTTGTTTATTTCAGGTTCTATCGAATTATTATATTTTTCAATCATATTCTTAATAGCATTACTACTCATATCATCTAAATAAACAGCTGGAAATCTATTTAACAAGCGAACTATAATTTCAACTGGTATATTTAACTGATTAGATAATACTATAATATCGTAATCATATTTATGCGCTAATTTGATTAACTTATTAACATAAGCTATTAAATTTGCTCCAAATAAATAATCTTCCTCATATGATAAATATTCAGTCAATTTTTTTACTACTTCATCTTTTAACAATTTATAATTGTTTGTATTATTTAAATAAGCAAATAGCGTTTGCTTATCATGACCATATATTTTACTTACTTTTTCAATATCACCTTTATTTTCCAAATAAATTGTTACTATTTCTAAAAACTTAAATTGATATCTTGTAACTCTTATAACTTCTGGATTAGTATATATAAGCATATTACTGTCAACTACTAAATCAGGTTTATCTAACATATCACATCTATTCTTTACAGTACAATTATTTATTATCCAATCTCTATGTTGTAATAATGCCTTATATAATGGTGAATAATATTGTTTTATTATTTTAATTATATTATTTATAATCATCTTATCAATACAAGTATATAAATCTAATTTACTAATTGGATAACGATTACTTAAATAATATGATACAAAGCGATTAATATAATCATTCATTATATAATCTCGTTTTATTCGAAAATGTTTTAAAAAGGTAGTATCCGTTACATCTAAAATATCCTGTTCTCTATATATATTTTTGATAATTCCACCAAGTTTAATATTACTATTTGCCATCATCATTTCAACGCTATCATAGGCACTAATAGCATTCAATAATCTGTATATAGACAAAGGTGTTTTAGAACGACAAGGCAAATGTTCCCTCAAATATTTAGATGATGTATTAATATCAGCTTTCTGCATTAAGCTATCAACTTTATTATCTAACATATAAAATTCCCCCTTTGTAATAGCATATATTATAACATAAATTTACAAGGTGTCAAATTAATCACTGTCCATACTTAATACTGATAAAAAAGCCTCTTGTGGTACTTCAACTCGTCCTATCATTTTCATACGTTTCTTACCTTCTTTTTGCTTTTCTAATAACTTACGTTTACGTGATACATCACCACCATAACATTTAGCTAAAACATTTTTACGAACAGCTTTAATATCGGCTCTAGCAATAGCCTTAGTACCAATTACGGCTTGAATAGGTACTTCAAATTGTTGTCTAGGAATTAACTTTTTCAAATTATCTACAATAATTTTTCCTCTATTATAGGCAAAATCTTTATGAACAATCGTGCTTAAAGCATCTACAATCTCACCATTTAATAAAATATCCATTTTAACTAATTTACTAGATTTATAGCCAACTACTTCATAATCAAAAGAAGCATATCCTTTAGTATAACTCTTTAATTTATCAAAAAAATCATAAACAATTTCAGCTAACGGTATTTCGTAGTGAATATTAACTCTATTAGCATCTATATATTCCATAGATATATAATTACCTCTTTTATTTTGACATAACTCCATAATAGCCCCAATATACTCACTAGGTACAAATATGTTAGTTCTAATATATGGTTCTTTTATATCTGCTATTAGCCCTTTATCTGGCATTTTAACAGGACTATCTATAAGAATATTGCTACCATCAGTTAATTGTATTTCATATATTACAGAAGGACTGGTTGCTATTAAATTGATATTAAATTCTCTTTCAATCCTCTCTTCTATAATTTCCATATGTAATAAGCCTAAAAAACCACATCTAAATCCAAAACCTAAGGCTTGTGATGTTTCAGGCTCAAAAGTTAGAGAAGCATCATTTAATTTTAATTTTTCTAGTGCCTCCCTAAGATCTGAAAATTTACTAGATTCAATAGGATAAATACCACAAAAAACCATTGGTTTCATTGGCTTATAACCTGGTAAAGCTTTCTTTGCCCCATTACTTTGACTAGTAATAGTATCTCCTACTTTTATATCATCAATATCTTTAATACTAGCACATAAATAACCAACTTCCCCACTAGTTAATTGATTCCTTTTTTCTTCAAACGGAGTACTAACACCTAACTCTACCACTTCATAGCTAGAACCTGTTGCCATCATTTTAATTTTATCCCCTAAAGTTATTTTTCCATTTACTACCCTGAGTAAAGTAACAATACCACGATATGCATCATAATAACTATCAAAAATTAAAGCTTGTAATGGTTCCTTTATATCTCCATTAGGAGCTGGAACTCGTTCAATAATGGCTTTCATTAAATCTGTAATTCCAACACCTGTTTTAGCACTACATAAAATAATTTCATCTTCTTCAAAACCAATTGTATCCATTAATTCTTTTTTTACTTTTTCTATATCTGCATTAGGTAAATCTATCTTATTTATAACTGGAATAATAGTCAAATTATTATCTAGAGCTTGATATAAATTAGCTAAAGTTTGAGCTTCTATTCCTTGAGCTGCATCTACTACTAAAATAGCCCCTTCACAAGCTGCTAATGAACGGGATACTTCATAAGTAAAATCAACATGCCCTGGTGTATCAATTAAATGAAGTAAATAATCTTGTTCTCTATATTTATAATGTAATTGAACTGCATTTAATTTAATAGTAATACCACGTTCACGTTCCAAATCCATATTATCCAATAATTGAGCTTTACTTTCTCTCTCACTAACGGCATCTGTTGCTTCTAAAATGCGATCAGCTAAAGTACTTTTCCCGTGATCAATATGAGCAATAATTGAAAAATTACGTATATTCTCTTGCTTCATTATATTATAATAGGTCAAACAACCTATTTTCTCCTTTCACATAGTAATCAAATTCTTATACTAACTATTATAGCACATAATCTAAATAATAACAGATAAAAAAGTCTATTTACAGGATAAACGCATGAGATTATTAACATTGAAATTATAATAAAATAAGGGACAAACATTAATTAACTATTTATGATTATAGCTAAGTTCAATATTTATTGCTTTATTTAATAATATTGTAAACCATCATTTGGCTATATATTTCTTGCTTTATTATGCAATCTTTACTACTTGAGATATTGTTATCATCATACTTTCTTTTAAATAATCATAACTAGTTTCTATTCCCCAACGTAATTGATAAATGAAATTAATATCCTCTGTAGTGAATGTTTCATTGCCTAAATTAGTCATAATAGTTTCTACTTCGCCATTAGATAATATTATATTTACAAATCTAATTTTTATTGTGTTTCCATTCTCATAATAATCATATAACTCTGTATCTATATCTTTATAATTTCTTATTCTGTTATATTGATATTGAATTTACACCTATTCATCATTTGAATGCATAGATTTTTGCTCTGATTTTAAATAGTTTTTATTTAATCTTATTACGAATTCTTTATTATTTTTAATGCTGTGATACATATATGATAAAGAGAAATATCCTCTATCTCTAATACTTATAACTGGATAACTAGTTATCATTTCATCTACGGTATCTAGTACATAATTATTTAATAATCCATAGAATTGGATAATTTGATTCTAGCTATTTTACCTGCACTTTTCTCGCTTTTTTTTGTTTTATATCTTTCTCTAGTTATTGGAGTGTTAGGTACTTCACAATCACTCCGTCTATAGGTGTCAATATATGTCCTTTAAATGTTTTAATTTCTTTTGAAAATAGTTTATAAAATCAATTAATGATGATTTATTCAATTTTTTAAATACTTCTTCATTTAATTTCTCTCTTTGCTTTAATAGTGTAGGTGAACTCACATCGTCTAAATGATCCTCTTGTATAAAATCATATAATTCCATTTTTGTTGTTTTACCTCTATTATTAAGTAAATAATATATTAAATCTCTAGGTGTAATTTTTCGATCCCTAGTGAAGTCTTTGTCCCTTTTTCGACACTTACTATATATTGTTTCATCTTTAATATCTTTCCTTAATTTATTCATATTATAATTATTATACTTCATTTTTATCTCTTTTTAATTATATCAAAAAATGCAACTTTTTCTAGTTACATTTCTTAAGTTAATGACATTGATTTTTATCTTGATTTTTTGGCATGGGTTAAAATTTTAGATTTTAGTTTCCATTTCTTATTGTATAAAAAAACTGTCAAGAAATTAATTATTTAATTTCCGGACAACCCTTTTTATTTTTTTATTAATTGTTTAGATTCTAAAGATAAATTATCTAAAAATATATCATAGTCATATGAATTATATCGATCAGAAAACAAAATTGGTTTTAGCAATGGAAATCTTTCAAATAATTGCTTAATTTCAATAATATTACTATTACATTGATCGAAATCATTGCTAATAAAATTTCCCACATCTAATAAATAACTCTGAATACCAATAGTCATATCATCTATTTCCTGATTACTAATATTATATTTATAGCACAAATACTCTCTATATTTATTTTCTAGAGTTATAATTTCATTACTAAATAATGAATCATATTTTTTACTTTCACCTGGATAAATCATATTATCAGATTCATTATCATCAAAAATATTAATGTCTAATATAATTACATTTTTAATAATTGAAAAGATAATTAAATGATCTTTTAATGAAAATGAATTATTATTTTCACTATAATTTAATAAATTAAGTAAAGAAATTCTAAATATTTCAGTTCTTTCAGGAAATCCTACTAATTTCTTTATATCATTGTAAGTTAATTCTTCTGGTATATTTTTATTATAATATTTATCAATAAAATCATTACGGCCAAATTTAGCATCCATAATATAGATTATTTTATATAAATCTTTAATTTGTTGATCATTATTAGCATTAAAAAAATGGCAAAAAGCAGTCATATCAGAATCAAATATTGCATTATAATATTCATTAATATCCTTATCCTCTGTTATATTCATTAAAAATAATAAACTTTCAGCTTTTCTTTCTTCTATATATGTATAATATAAATTATCTGTTTCAGAATATTCATCTAAATTATATATTGCAGATTCAGCAGATGATTCTACCAAAAAGCTAACATAATCAGGATTATCTAAATTTAAATTATCATTTGACATATTAAAACATTCACATTTTTTTTGACGAGTATGGTTTAATTCATGCTCCAAAGTTTTCTTTAATATTTTTTCTATATCAGATACATAATCTTCTTGATCTTTGCTGACTAAAGAAATATTATTATTTATGTTAATAATAATTAGATTTTCTAATTCATCATAACTTCCCAATATATTATCTTCATCTTTATTTTCACTATTATCAACCACTATTTTTAATGTTTGCATACGATGAATATCTTCATTAATGTCATTACTAGAATGTTCAAAAAAAGAATTAATAGTCGATGAGAAAGCATACATAAAGATCATTTTATCATCAAATGAAGTAGACTCATCATATAAATCAAAATAATTTTTATATTCTGGATGTTGCTTTACATATTTAGTAGAATTATTTTCGATTATATTCATCAAATCATCTATTGATCCATTCCATTCAAAATGGCATTGTTCATTATTTTTATTATCATTAATAATCTTTTCAATTTCCTTATCTGTTATTAAATATTTCTCATTTTTATATGTAGGTTCAAAGTTCATAAAAAAAGATCTAAAGTTATCAATCTTAATTTGTCTCAATTCTTCTTCTGTTAGTTCCCTTTTTAAATACACATCTTCTTCATATTCATATGAAGATGTTTTATCATTCATATTTGAGCAAGCTGTATTAGATAACATTATAGCTAACATAAATAATAAAGTCTTACGTTTTAAATATTTCACCATAATATGCCTCTCCCCTTTAGATAAATTCCAATACGGCATATTATATATCAATTAAATTTTTATGTCAAATTAAAAGCTAGCCTAAGCTAGCTTTTAGTCATATCTTCTAGTGTTTTACTTGCTTTATCTAAAGTTTTATCAACCATTCTATCCATTCTTTTAGCTAATGGTTTATTATATCTTTGATATGCTAGTACAGCACCGGCACCAATTGCCATAAGTGCTATATTCTTTCCCATTTGCACATTATCACCTCTTACTAGAAGATTATCGTATATATTTTTCATATATACATTACTATTGTTAACATAAATTAATTTATTATACACTTCTCTTTTAAATTATTTGATAAATCTGTTTTTCTCTTTTGCTCATAATTATTATTAACTGATCTTACAAAAGCATTTGGCTCACCAATTAAAATTAGTTTCTTGCGTGCTCTAGTAACACCTGTATAAATTAGTTTACGATATAACATGCGTTGATAATCATGGACAATAGGTATAATAACCATTTCAAATTCACTACCTTGAGCTTTATGAATACTAATAATAAATCCATGTTTAATATTATTTAAATCTTTAGTTTGATAATGTACTATATTTCCATCAAAGTTAATTAATACTTCTTTTTTACCTGATGATGTTTTATTTTCTTCTCTAATTTCAGTAATAATACCTACATCACCATTAAAAACATTATCATCTGGTCTATTAACTAACTGTAATACTTTATCACTCTCTCTATATATAATATTTCCATATTTTATTTCTTTTTTATCTAAACTACTTGGATTAAAAATATCTTGTAATACCATATTTAAATTATCAATTCCATTAATGCCAGCATACATTGGTGCCATTAATTGAACTCTTTTATAGTCATATCCATGATCTAAAACTTGATGACATATATTAGTTAAATTATGAATTAAACTATCTGATGAACATGATAGAAATAAATAATCATTTTTTTGAGCTAAAAAGTTGTTTAAATTATTATCTCTAATTTCTTGAGCTAAAACAGGAATATAACTTTCTTCTGCTTGTCTATATAGTAGGTCTAATTCAATTGTTTCTATTAACTCACTATCAATTAAATCTTTTAACATTCGTCCTGGTCCAACACTTGGTAATTGATTAACATCTCCAACTAAGACTAATTGAATATTATTTGTCAATCCTTTGAGCAGATTATCCATTAAATATATATCAATCATACTAGCTTCATCTATAATTATAAATTCACTAAAATCAGGATTATATTCATTAACAGAAAATTCATCGGTATCTAAATTCCATTTTAAAAAGCGATGAATAGTACTAGCACCAAACATAGTTGATTCACTCATTCTTTTACTTGCTCTACCTGTTGGTGCTAATAAAGTTAATAATTTTTTCAATTGATCTCTATTACATTTCTTTAACATTTGATATAATTCTACAATAGCTTTAATAATAGTTGTTTTCCCTGTTCCAGGTCCACCAGTTATAATTACAATATTTTCAGTTAAAGCTTTTTTTATTGCTTCTTTCTGTTCTTTATTATATATTATGTCATACTTTTCTTCCAATAATTTAATTTTATTATCTAAATTGCTATAATTTCTTTTATCTTTATGTAATAAATAAGATATTTTTTGAATTATATTATATTCAGCTTCATATAAATCCATTAAATAATATTTATCATCTTGAATTTCTACTTGCATTTCACTATTTAATTCTACCAATAATTCTTCTATTTCTTTTAATGAAATATCCTGCATTAATGTACTACATACTGCCTCACTAATTTCTTCTTTATACAAATAAGTATCACCATTTTTAAAAGTTAGTTCTCGCATAACATACAATATGCAAGCTTTAATTCTTAATTCTGATTTACTATCAACACCTCTTTTACATGCTACTTGATCAACAATAGGAAAACTAATATCATCTATATCATCTATAATCTTATATATATTATGTTCTAAAATCATATTGGTATTACTAGTATAACGATTATATATTAATAATGCATCTTTTAATGTAAAACCTAGTTCAGTTAAATAAACAATTGTTTGATGGCTTTCTTCATATTTAAGTAATGAATTATAAATACTATCTGCTTTCTTTTTAGTCATTTTAGGTACTTCTAAAAGACACTCTTTATCTTCTAAAATTTTATCTAATGCTTGTTCTCCTAAATAGTCAACAATATTTTGTGCTAATTTCTCTCCTATACCTTTAAATAAATCACTAGCTAAGAAAGCTACTAGACCATCTTTATCTTCTGGTTTAACTCGATCATATTCTGTTACATTAAATTGAAAACCATATTTAGGATGAATAACTTCTTCTCCTTTAAAATAATAACTATCATTTTCATATAATTCATGAAAATAACCTGTAAAAGTAATAGTTTTACCAATATGAGATTTCATTGATTCTATATCTGTCTCTTTTATTTTAAAAAGACCAATTATATATCCTTTATCCGATCTAAAAATAGTTTGTCTAAATATCCCTTTAATATAATTTTCCACTATTTTATAATAGGTATTTTTAAATTCCTTAAACTATCTATTAAAAGAAAAACCTATTATCCTCCTCTCATACAAAGTTATTGTAATTATATCATAAAAAAACACATAGATATAGATTTCTATATGTTTTTTACTTACAACTAACTTCTGTAGTTTCTATATCGTATTTACAAATTTTTCCATTAATAACCAAATCAGTTATAGCAGCAGTTTCACAATTACTATTTACAGTTATACTACCACTAGTTACATTAGATATAGAATATGAATCATAATCATATAAATCATCAATTTGTCCCTGATAATTAGCAAAATTAATAGTTACATCATCACATAAAAGTTCTGATGACCAAACAACATCATAAGTAATATCAATTTCATCAAAAGGTTTTGAAGTAGCATTATTTGAAGATGTTCCACTATTTCCATTGGTATTACCAGAATTTCCGTTGCTATTATTATTGTCGTTATTATCATTACTAGTATCATTATCAGAAGAACTATCTACACCATTATTATCATCATTATTTTTATCATTATCAACTGTATTATTAACGGAACTATTATTACTACTATTATTGCCATTATTTTTACTACTCCTTAAAGCTTTACTACCTATTATAATAGCAATTACTAATACAATAACTATACATAAAATGGCAATCCCTATCATTACAATCTTTTTCTCTTTGTCTTTCATATCATCCCATCCTTATTTTATAATTATATCATATTTACTATAATTATAAAATAATAAAAAGATAAATTATATCATATATTTTATTGGAAGTGATGTATGGTTAATTTTATTAAAAGGTTATTTGAAGATTTTTATTTATTTTGTGCTGCCTATTCTAATAATATATTTCCAGATCCATTATCTAAAGAAGAAGAAGCAAAATGTATTGAACAAGCTAGATTAGGGAATCGTGAAGCACGGAATAAATTAATAGAACATAACTTACGATTAGTTGCGCATATCGTAAAAAAATATGAGAATCGCAAAGATGATATCGATGATTTAATAAGTATTGGCACTATAGGGCTAATAAAAGGTATTGATAGTTATTCTAATAAACATAATACTAGGCTTACTACGTATGCTGCCCGGTGTATTGAAAATGAAATTTTAATGTTCTTTAGATCTAATAAACATAACAACAAAAATATCAGCTTAAATGAATCAGTTGGGTTTGATAAGGAAGGAAATGAAATTACTTTCTTAGATATTTTAAAAACGCCTAATCCTGACTTTGCACTAGATATTCATAATCAAGATAATTTAAATCAAATGTTAAAGTATTTATCAGTATTAACAGAACGTGAACAAACTATTATAAAGAAAAGATATGGTATTGATAGCGATAAAAAATATACCCAAAAGGAAATAGCAAAAGAATTTGGAATATCTAGAAGTTATGTATCTAGAATAGAAAAAAGAGCTTTAACTAAAATATTAAAAGAATTTATGAGTAAAAACAAAAATAATTTTTAACATAAATTTTCATTAAAAAAATAAATAGTCATAAGCTACATATCTTATAGACTTACTGATTATTTATTTTTTTATTTTATATAAAATAAGATTACAAACCTATATATAACTAATAAACGTTATTATTCCTTGCTCCATATCTTCCTCAATATTAAATTCACCATATCTAATAAAATATACTTTTTCACCAATATTAATTTAATAACCATTTTTCGTATATTTTGTCATAATTAATCGATAAAATAAAGTGTATTTAAATAAGATAAATATAAAAATCTAATTTTAATATAATAATCAATGATTATAAAATCATTGCCCATACCTTTTTACCTTTACTTTATTTTCTTTCTTTCCACTAATATTAGAATTAATGCATAACACATCTTCAGTGTCAAAAAATAAAGTATCTCCAATAATATTAACATTATCAAGTTCTAATTTATTAGTATAAATTGTAACATCTAACTTTCCCTTAGTGTAAGTTTCGTTTTGCCAAATAAAATGATTAACATCATCAATATATATTCTATTATTACCCATCCTTTTATTATAATATTGATTATTATTAAAAATTACTTTATTATCTTTATTATCTTTCTCTCCCATAATTTTTATATCTGCAGAAAATTGACAATTTTTAAATATTAAAGTACTATTTTTAATTAAAAACACATCAATATTATCATTAAAAATCATGTTTTCAAATGTAATATTATTACAGTCAAAAAAAGCCCTGATTTTATTATTACAATTAGCATTTTTAAAATTGGTACTAAAACAGCTAAAATTTAATTTAAGTTTATCTTGAATTTCATCATTATTAAAATCAAAAACATAACATTCAAGTTCATGTTCATTAACACAAAAGCAACTACCTAATAAATGGTGCAACTCATTACCTGAACAAAAGACAGTACCATTTTTCAATCTATCCATAATTTCTTGATTATTAATATCAACATGGCAAACAAATTTATCATCTATTACTTCAACATTACCATAAAAAGACAATTGCTCCATTTTGTTGTGTAACCATTTATCCTTATTAACATCAAAAAAATTAATAGACCTAATATTTGATTTACTTAATTTTTTACCTTTACCATTAACATCAATTCTTTTTAACATATTCATGACTTTTATTACAATCACACCATAAAAAATCCGGTAATTTATAAAAAAACTCATTTCTATCTAAACGATGCATTAATTCATCTACTTGATATCCTGTAAAGCTAGTTACATGCCCATGTTGAATTTCATTATAAAAA
Organism: uncultured Bacilli bacterium; assembly: GCA_947595045.1. Taxonomy (GTDB): domain Bacteria; phylum Bacillota_I; class Bacilli_A; order RF39; family UBA660; genus CANQEN01. Next base: position 17,612 of record CANQEN010000017.1, read on the forward strand.
TCCATGCAAAGAATATAGTATGTTATATCTTGCAACTCATAATTATTTAGCAAAAATCGTGTCCTTAAAATAGTCAATGCATTTTCTAAACAATGTATTGTATCCCCTCCATAGCCACCAATTCTTTTACTTAATTTGTCAAATTTTCTTATATCTGCTGTATATGATTCTAACTCTTTTTTATCATTATACAACAGTGCAAGTTTAAAATAACTAGCATGATCATTTGGATTTAATCTTAATATTTCCTCTAAAACATATCTTTCTCTTACCGGTTCGCATGATCTATCGTGACAAAAATCGGCCAACAATCCTCTAACAAAATAATCATCATTTTTATAAAGTTCAATATATTCACTCAACCAACGATCAGTACGCACACAAGGATACGTTTTATCTGAATATGCTATTAGAGCCCTTAATAATATCAATCTACCGTCATCTATAAGTGGAAAGTAGGTTCCTTTTATCTTTACATACAAATTAGAAAAAATATAAGACAGTATAATTTCTGAATCAACAATCGTATTTCCATGTTTTACTACTTTGTTCTTACCACAATAGACATAAGAGATATAATTAAGCATTGTAGCTAGATTTGCAATAGCATATCTAACATTAAGGGAACGATTATCATCTGAATTAAGTAAAGACATACATTTATCAGTTAACTGATAAAAACCAACAGTATAATTTTGAAACTGAGATGGGATATATATTTTTTCTAATATCTCCATATCAAGATAAAAATTAATCATATCATCTGAATCTTCAAGACATTGAATTTTTTTATAATTATATTTTTTATATATCTTGTCAATTATTTCTCTAAAAAATTGATATGAGTAATTATCATTGGATTTATATTTTTCAGGAAATTTTAATCCATAACTTTTGGAATTATTTAATCCACAAATAACAATATCACACTCTTGCATAATACTACAAAGAATAAAAGATGGATATTCCCAATTATCGTTAATAAAAATATTAACCATATTTTTTTTAATTATATTATCGATATATTTTTCCATTTCTTTTTCACTTATCGATAAATTATCTATAATTTTTCGTGATAGTTGTATTGGTTGCAAACGTTCATATACTGGAATACCAAAAAGTTTAAAGAAATTGGATATATATAAATATTCTAAAGTTGAACTAGAATTACGAATAATATTAACCTGGATCATTATTTTCACTTTCCTCCATTTAAGTTCACCTATTATATCATTAAAACAATAATTTATCAATGATTTTTACAATATTACAGTAAAATCTTTTCTAGAAAAATCAATCATATGTAACATTTTTTATAAAATTAAAGATATTTTTATAATTAAGTTATGCATAAATATTCTTCCACTATTTGATTAGGACTCTTAAATCCTAATACTTTTTTTACTATATTATTATATCTTTTTACTTTTCTTTTTAAATCTTCTATTTATATAAATTCTTGTTTACTATAAAATCTTTTCCCATCTATTTTGTGACTTTTTTCTACTTTTCCATTTTTTTGTTTCTATTTAATTATTTATAAACTCAGAACCATTATCTGTTTGGGTTGTATTTATTTTTAATCCTAATAAATTTTCTAATATTTTTACAAATTTACTTTTCTTAATTATACAAGATGGTATCTTTTTTTTATTTATTTTTGTGTGCTATATGTAATATTAAAATATTGCTCAATTAATATAAATAAAAAGAAAAAAGAGAAGACAATTATTCTTCATCTGAATATTTAATTAATACTTCCCTTGGTTTAGAACCATTTGCTGGACCTACTATCCCCCTATCTTCTAATAAATCCATACATCTAGCAGCCCTATTATAACCTAATCTAAATCTACGTTGAATTAATGACGTACTAGCTTTGCCTTGTTCTACTACAAAATCAACAATCTCATTATATAATGGTTCTTCTGTCGCATCTCTATTATTAGATTCCTCTACCATTGAACTAGCTCTCATTTCCTCATCATCTTGAGTCAATGTTTCATCATAATGGGCTATCTGTTGCTTGCATACAAAATCAACTATAGCTTTAGTCTCATCTTCTGATATAAATGTTCCTTGAATTCTAATTGGTGTATTTTCTCCTTGTGGTAAATACAACATATCTCCTTTACCTAATAATTTTTCGGCTCCAGTCATATCTAATATTGTTCTAGAATCAATTCCACTGGATACAGCAAAAGAAATACGTGATGGAATATTAGCTTTTACTACACCTGTAATTACATCAGTTGATGGCCTCTGAGTTGCCACTATCAAATGTATTCCTGCTGCTCTAGCCATTTGCGTAATACGCATGATGGAATCTTCTACTTCTTTAGCTGCTACTAACATTAAATCAGCTAACTCATCAATTATGACTACAATATATGGCATCATTTTATTTTGCTCTGATTCACTTAAGGTCTCATTTTTCTTTTTTAAATAATTATTATAGCTTTCAATATTCTTAGTACCACTAGCTTCAAATACATCATAACGTCTTTCCATTTCAACAACTATTTTCTTTAAAGCTATATTAGCTTTTTGAGGATTAGTCACAACTGGCGCTAATAAATGGGGAACACCATTATATCCAGATAGTTCTACTTTCTTAGGATCCACTAAAACTAATTTAACTTCATCTGGTTTTGTTCGCATTAAAATGGATGCTAAAATGCTATTAATACATACTGACTTACCACTACCAGTTGAGCCAGCTACTAATAAGTGGGGAGTTTTATTAATTTCCATCCATTTACACTCACCCATAATATCGCGACCCAATACAGCCAGTAATTTCTTATTATGGTTGGCATCACTTTCATTAGCTCTAGCTAGTACTTCTCTTACACCAACCATTGAAATAGTACGATTTGGTAATTCAATACCAATTGTATTTTTACCAGGTATTGGGGCTTGAATACGAACATCTTTAGCAGCTAAAGCTAACGCTATTTCTCTATTTAAACCTAATATTTTACTAACTTTAGTACCAGCTTTAATTTCTAATTCATATTGAGTAACAGCTGGTCCAACATGAGCAGCTACTACTTTACCTTCAATTCCAAAATCCTGTAATACTTGAATTAAAATAGGTACATTATTTTTAATAGCTAGTTGATTTTCTTTATTACTTCCTTTTGCATTCTTAGTTAATAAACTAATAGGTGGATATTCCCAATTACTATTAGTATTTATAACTTCTAATGTCTCATTAGGTGATTCTACTTTACTAGAATCATGTAACTGTTCTCTTGTAACTATAATTTTATTATCTTCACCATTTTCATCTTCATCATCTGGTATATCAGTTTCATCAGCTTCACCATCTTTATGATTGTGTGTTGATTGATGAACCTTAGAAGCAATGTTTTTAGCTTTATGCCCAGCATTTTTAATTACATCATAGATAGAAATACCCGTAAACATAACAAATCCACCTATAATCATAGCTATACAGACAACGATAGCTCCTTGCATTGTTAATATACTAACTAAAGTACCACAAAACAATGCTCCAATAACTCCTCCACCTTGAATACTTTCTTTATTATTTACAAAAGCCATCATATTATCTACTGTTTCTTTAATAACTGTGGTAGTATCTTCTATAAATTTAAACTTTTTAGGATCAATCCCATCTATTTTATTAATATAAGCTGTATGTGATAAGATTAAAATAGCTAAAATAATAATATATAAACCTAAATACTTAGCTGATAATAATTTAGGTGTATCTCGTTTAATAATCATATAAATACCACAAATACCAACTAGTACTAATAATATTACCCACCAAACACCAACTAAAAAAGCTGAAAAGCCTTTAAATATATCTGCTACTATTCCAAATGGGCAACAACCAATAATAGCAATTAATACTAGTCCAATTCCCTTTAACTCAACTAAACTACCATTACTTTCTTTAACTGGTTCTTTCCTTTTTTTCTTTTTTGCCATAACTTCCTCCAGATTATCTATTATAAATTCATTATAGCACTAATTAAATATTCAAGCAAGCAAAAAGAGCTTAACTATCTTCAGCTCTTTGTAGTGTTACAATTGATGTGAAACATTTCTATGTAAAAAAAGTAATTCAAGTCGTATAATTGAGTTAACGAAAA
>CANQEN010000018.1 GCA_947595045.1 uncultured Bacilli bacterium
AACAATTAAGATTATTTTTTCCAAAAGGAAAAACAATAGACACATACGATAAAAAAGATATTAAAAATATTAATAAAGCTTTACTTGATCGACCATTAAAATCATTAGATAGTTTTACTCCAAAAGAAGCATTTATAAATGTGTTTGATGAAGAATTATTTAATAAATTGTTGTAGCTAGCTAAAACAATTTATTGGCAAAGAAACATTATAGAAAACGGAAATAAGTTTAAAAAACGGAGATAACTCTGTTATTTTGGCATGCAATAATTTCTGATTTATTATTTAAATTAAAAGACTTATTTCCGTTTTTTGGATTTAAACCTGAAATAAGTCTAGTAAATTAAACAAATTTTTATAAACCTGCATTTAGTCTAAAAATTTGCGACTTTTGTCAATTACTAATGCAAAGTATTACATATTCCAGGATCCGGTTTATAAAAACAATGACTTTTATACCTGCCAGCTAAACTTTGTTCATACCAATATTGACTACAAGAATCATTACCACTAGGTGCATAAAACCATAAAGCATTAGTTGCAGGATAATAATACTCACCCCTTATAACTCTATCAGCTAGATTACGTTCTTCAGTAGTAGGGTTACTATAAAAAAGAGGACTATCTATACCACTAAAACCACCTGTTTGATAGATTACTTTATATAAAGACGTTAAATCTTTAAATGTATAACAATTAGCTAAAGCTCGATTTACTACCACATTACCTACCATAAGCATACCTAAATTTCCTTCGCCTACTGCTTCTGCTCTCATTAATCTCGCTAGTAAATCTCTTTCTGCTGTCGTATGACTAACTATCATAAATATCACCAATATATTATATGAAATCATATTGTATATTTGCTAAAAATATGCTATACTTTAGTTGTTTTAAACATTTAGGGGTATAGTTCAATGGTAGAATAACGGTCTCCAAAACCCCTGTTGTACCACCTCAAATTCCTAGTAATTATAAGGGTATATGAGTTGGTAAAAGGCTTAAAATTGAGTTCCGCCTGCCCATTTCAAAATGTATAATCAAGTCCAAACAGGGTAAAAAAACTCAAACACACCAAATCAAGTTAATTTTTTAGGGGTGTAATTTAGTGGTAAAATCCTGGTCTCCAAAACCAGTTTCGGGAGTTCGACTCTCTCCACCCCTGCCATGAATATTAAGGTTTTAAACCTTTAAATACATATAGAATTGATAGAAATATCAGTTCTTTTTTATTGCCATACATAGTCATTTATAAAGTGGCTAGAGTTTAGAAAGAAAGGAGGCAAGAAATGTCTAATTGCAAAGTTATTGCAATAGCAGATCAGAAAGAACGTGATGAAGAAAAACTTGAAAAGATAATTGATATACCTATTTCGCAAATTGATGAATTTCCCAATCACCCATTTAAAGTAATAGATAACGAAGACATGGAACTGATGAAGGAAAGCATTAAGGAAAATGGTTTATTATCCCCTGTTCTTGTTAGACAAAAGAAAGATGGGAGAAAATGAAATTAATTAGAATATTTATGCTATTTGTTGTTATCAGTTTGATTGTTGGTCTTGGAAAAGCATTTAATGGACAAGACAGTAATTTATCAACAGATTCAATTAATGAAGATATAATTACAACAGAAACTGCTCCAGAAGCTCAAAATAATTCCTTTTAAAATTCTCTAATCTCTTAAAAAAATTGTATAAAAACACTATAAATTATATCAACTAAAATAAAATTTCATTAATTGATAAAAATAATAACAATTAGCTAATTTATTTCAAAGAAAGTCAAAATTCTGAAAATTAATATTAATTGAAAGAAACCTATAATGGCTTTTTTATTTTGGAAAGGAAGAAAAATAATATATGAGAAAAAAAGATTAAAAATTTAATATTTCTTTATAGATCATTATGTTTAATGATTATAGGAATATTAACATTTGGATATTCAATTATATCAGTCTCAGCTGAAACTAAAGGATTTGCATATAGAGCCTTTAGATTAAATGGAGATATAAGATGGAAAATATATAATAGTGTTGCTAAAAAATTTGAATATTGGATTGATCCTAGTAAAAATAATATTATTAAGACATCGAAAATATATACTACATGTGATGATAAATATTTATATATACATGAATTTGTAGCATATTATAATAATAATTTAATTAATAATGATAATGATGGTAATATAACAGAGTTAATTGGTAAAGTAGATTTAGATGAGTATATATACTCTTTTATTAAAGATAGAGATAATTATTATTTTAGATAAAACATTTTTTAAATGGATTGACTAAATAAATGATTACTGTTATATATAGTAGATAACAATATGAAAATTAAAAAGATGGATGTGTATGTAGCGTTAATTATTATTTTAGGGGTATGTTATACAGGACTATTATTATTTTATAATCCTTATGCCAATAAATCTTATGTATATAGTTATAACAATGCTATCTTAACTAACCAAAAAATTAATAGTAGTATAAGTGTTAAAGATAAACAAGCAATTGATGATTTTTACGTCTTTTTTATTAAGCAAACCAAAAGACAATAGTGATGGTACTATATTGAGTTATATAATTAATTTAATTTATCAAAAACAGGAGTATCAAATAGATAATAATCTACAAATATATCCTATAAATTTAGTAGAGAAATATGCATTAGAATATTTTAATCGAGTTAATTTTGATTTTCATATGAATAGTAATAATTTCTATTATTATTCTGGTAGTAATACTTTTATTAGTTATTATAATAATTCGTCTAATATAGTTATTAATGGTTATGAAATAGTTAAGCTAAATAATAAAATAATAGCTAATTATAAAATTAATGGTTAGGGAATATAATTAATTATCGTTTTAAATTAGCCAATAACGGTAATAATTGGATTATTGTATCTATGCAGCAAGATGCATAGATTTTTTTAGTTTAAAAAAATGAATTATGATAATGTAGATGAATTAAGGGAAAATCATAAAGGAATTAAATAATGAATTATAAACACTATCTCATTAAGTCAACAATTTGACATTTTATTTTTGTTGTGTTAGTATAATACGCAGAAATGAGGGATTATAGTATGAATAATAGTAAATATATGGTTGGTAAAGAATCAGAACAAATTGATTCCATTTTATCAGGTTTAGTTAGTAATGGTAGTAAGATTGATTATCTAAAAGAGTTAAAAGAACAAAGTTTAGACTTAATTAATAAAGATATTAGTTTAGGTGAAGTTATGACTAATATAGCTAATAATGTATTTGATCAAACTATTCAATTCTTAAATAATAAAAATAAATATGGTGTCAATTATATATCAGGAATATCATCATGTATTTTCTTGCCATCTTTTGATAATAGTGGAGATATTAAATTAAAATTTATTGGAGGAAATAGAAACAGAGATTTTGATTTTAAAGTGAATGAAAATACATTATTTGATGTAGCATCTATTACTAAGTTATATACTTTAGTATTATTATTTAAATTAGAAGAATTAGGTTTAATTGATTTGAATCAACCAATAGTCAATTTAAACCCTGATTTTAAAGGACTAGGGGATTTTACTTGTAATGATTTAATTAGATTACATGGGGAACTTAGAACTGACGGTAATGTTGCTACAGCTGGTAATTTGGAAGAAGCAAATAAAATATTAAAAACTTTATATTTAGTATCTGATAGCAGAGAGGAAAATAAATATAATGATTTTGGAGCGATAGTTTTAAGTTATACTTTGGAAAAAGTTATATCTAAAGCGTTAGATAAAGAAATGACTTTTAGTGATATTATGAATGAATATTTATTTAAACCATTGAATATTCATAAAACTATGTTTAATCCCGATACGACTAATGTTAGTGGTAATGGAAATGATATGAGAAAAGTGCATGATCCTAAAGCTAGAATTTTAGGTGGTGCAGTTGGCTCAGCTGGATTATTTACGACAAGTGATGACTTAGCTCGTTTAGCTAAAAATATTTATAGTATTAATTATATTAATAAAAACCATATTGCTCGATTAGGTGAAGTTACTTTTCCTAATTCAAAGCAAAATAATAAAGGTAATTTAGGAATTTATGTTAAACATCCATTAGGAATAGAGAAAACGTATACACCATCAGAATTTGCTGATAGAAGTTTTTCTCATCAAGGCTGGACTGGTTCTGTAGCAACTTTTGATCCAACTAATTTAATTCATCAAAATATTTTGGTTAATGCAGTATATAAAAATGAAAATAAGGATTTAGTTAGATCCGATAAACCATTCGGCTTTGGAGCTGTATTTGATGAGTATTTAATAGGTTTAACCAAAAATACGATGTTAATGTATGTTATTAAACAATATTATAATAAATATTGTAAGTATAATGAAAATGTTGAAATAAAATATATAAAATAATAAATAATAAAAGTGTCACATTTTTATGATAATTCAGAAAGTATGGGATTCTCTTATTTTGGAAAATATGATTGTAACATTACAAGAATAAAAGAAAAAACTTTTTATTTAGATTTCTATATTTAAGAAAGTGAAATAACTATATTTATAAATGGGAATATTTATTTTAAAGGAATTATTGAAAATTATAGTATAAAGTTAAATAAGAGAGAAAAGAAAGTATATAAAATCAATAAAGATGTTAAGTTATAATTAACAAAAAATAATATAGAATTAGTACCCTTAACAAAAAAGTATGTTAAGGGTTTTAAATTGAAAGTAAAAGATTATGAAAAGAACACAATGACAGAATGAAAACTGACCGGCTTGAAAGAAAAAGACATTTAATAAAATAATCAAAAAGTCGTTTCAAAAAATGATTGCATTTCTGAAAAAATTAAATATATATAGAAGATGTAATTTATGGAAAAATCAAAAAAAGATGAAAGATTAAAAAATATAATTTTTATAAGAGATGGGGTTTATGAAATACAAATTAGTAATGGCTACAAAGATGATGGATCAAGAGATAGAATAACAGAAACAGTTTATAGTGATGAAGATGTTGCTATTGCTCGTAGAGATGAAATAAAGGCATAACTTGCAGAAAAGAAGAACAAAGGAATTAAAGTACCTAATAGTGGTTTTACTTTTCTTGATGTTACGAAACAGTTCTTAGATGATAGAAAATATAAAAAAAGAGTTGGAACAACAACTAAAGGATATAAAGGATATTTGAACAATCATATATTACCAGAATTTGAAATGAAAAAATTAAGGAATATAACTACCAAAGATTTAGAGAATTTATATGATAAGATGTCAAAAAAATCAATCCACGAACAGGAGATCCTTTAAGTGGGACAACTATTTAACACACCCATGCATTTATAACAGCAATATTTAATTATGCTATTCATAAACAATGGACATTTTATAATCTGCTTCTTTTGTAGAAGATGCCCCAAAATATGACACAAAAGAAAGAGAATATTATTATAATGATGAAATACAACTTGCTTTAAGCAATTTAAGCAAATTACCAAAGCATAAAAATGGTGTTTTTGATAAAATAATCCACTCTCAAAATTTAAGATGTAAGCCTGCTATTACTATATTATTTAATGGTGGTATTAGAAAAGAAGAATTATTCGGTTTAAAATGGAAAGATATTAAATGGAAAACTAATATCTTTGAAATTCACAGAACAGTAGTTTCTATTGATTCTAAAGAATTTAATGAAGAAGATATTATAGAAGTAATTAGTTCACAATTAGTATGTAAAAGTCTAAAAAATGATGCTAGCCGAAGAAATATTACAATACCTATTGTGTGTTTTGACTATTTAGCTGAATATAAAAAAGACCAAATAGAAAATGGATTGTCTGCTAGTGATGAAGATTATATTTTTCAAAATGTTAGAAAAAATAGTAAAACATTTTTCAAAAGCAAACATCGTATATTATGATTACAATAAAATAGCAAAAGAAATAGCAGGATTTAATATTCCTACATGGCGTGGTTCAAGCATAGCAAATGGTCGTTTATTTTTTAGCTATTTTTTACCTTCATTTGACCATCTTCTTTATTTAGATAGTGATACCATAGTACATTCTTCATTAAACAGTTTAAAAACATACAACAATACTATTTGCATGGTTAAAGATGAAATGCCAAAAAATCATTGGCAAAATTTAGATTCCTCACTGCAACAATACTGTAATAGTTAAGTATTATGTATTAATGGCAAAAAATGGACAAAAAATAAATGTGATGAAAAAATAGAAATCATATTAAAACAAAATATTTCTTTTAAATTTCCAGATCAAGACGTAATAAATATGGCTTTAAAAGAGAAAATAATAAGTATACCTCCTAAAATAATTTACTAACTTTAAGTTACTCTTTACTAATTTCTTTATTATTTAAATATTATAAAAGGGTAAACATTACTCGCTATTCTATAGAATAAATAAAAGAGGCAAGAAATAATCCTATTATTTTTCATGCAACACCTTATTTTCACTATCATCAAGATAATTATGTACATCCTTATTACAAGTATCATGAAGAATACCTAAAAAAAGATATGAGCAATCTAAAATTGATGGAGAGATGTGGATAAAATTACTATATGATGCAAGTTTATATACAAAAATTATTTTACCATATCCTGTTCGACAAATCTTAAAAAAGTACTAACAAATAAATATTTGCTATTTACAGCTTGTATAGCAATATAAAAAAGAAAAGATAAACTTGATAGTTATATTAAAAAAATTAAACTATTATATACTAGTTACTATTATCTGCTTAATAACTATTTTAAATAATCTTTTTAGGTACAATACTGCTAAAATTTGATGTATGAAAACAATAGCATACATAATAATGCAAGAAAATAATGATATAAATTAAACGCTTTATACAATATACCCCCCTATTTTTAAATTTAAAGATATATAATATAATATTGTTTGGAGGTGTTAAAATGGAAAATAAAATATGCCATCATAGAAAAAGTCATAGAAGTAAAAAAGATATAGAAAAGATAAATAATCGTTTAAATAGAATAGATGGTCAAATTAAAGGTATAAAAAAGATGATTAATGAAGATATTTATTGTAACGATGTTTTGATACAGTTATCGGCTGTAGAAAAGGCTATTAGAAATTTGTCTAATATAATATTAGAAGATCATCTATACAGTTGCATTACTGAAGATTTAGAAGATGGAAAAATTGAATCGATTGATGAAATCGTAAATTTATTTAAAAGATTTAATAGATAGGAGAAGAATAATATGAAAAAAGTTAATTTAAAAATAAATGGAATGGTATGTAATGGCTGTGAAAATAGGGTTAAAAAGGCTATTATGAATATCGATGGAGTTTCAAAGGTTAATGCTAGTCATAAAAAGGGAACGGTAACAATTACATTGAAAAAGGAAATAGAAGAAGAAATACTAGTAAAAACTATTGAAAATCTTGGTTATGAAATCATAAAGGAAGCTTAAAAATGAAAAATGTTATTTTAAAAGTTGAAGGTATGACTTGCTCTGCTTGTTCTAATCATATTGAAAAATACCTAATTAAACAAAAAGGTGTTATCGATGCAAGAGTTAATCTTGTTTTGGGTCAAGCAATCATTCATTATGAAGATAACCTAAGTATTGATGAACTTGGTAAGTATATTAACGATTCTGGTTATAAATATACAGGTATTTATAATGAACATGAAGAAAGTAAGAAAGATAATAGTAAAATTTATCTTATTTCACTTGGAATTTTAATAATTTTAATTATGTATATTTCCATGTCACACATGGTACATTTACCATCTATACCTTTCTTACATATGATGAATTACCCAATAAATTATGCTACTAGTTTATTTATACTAACAATACCGTACTTGATATATGGTAGAGATATTCTATTTAATGGTATAAAAAATTTATTTCAAAAGCATGCAAATATGGATACTTTAGTAACTCTTGGAGTATTGGTAAGTTTCTTATATAGCTTTATTAATATGATATTAATTATATTAGGTAATAAAATGCTTATTGGAAATTTATATTTTGAATCTGTATGTATGATTATTTTATTCATTAAACTGGGTAGATATATTGATAAAAATAGTAAAGAAAAAACCAAAGAAGCAATCAAAGATCTTGTCAAAGTAACCCCAGAGTATGCTCTATTAAAAAACAAAAATGGCGAAAAAGAAATTACCATAGATGAAGTTAAGGTTGGGGATATTTTAATTGTTAAACCAGGTATGAAAGTAGCTGTTGATGGTACAGTCATAAAAGGAACAGCACATTTTGATGAATCGTTTATAACTGGTGAATCTAATCCTAGTAAAAAGCAAGTAAATGATAAAATAGTTGCTGGATCAATTAACTATGATGGAGTAGTAGAATATAAAGCCCTAAAAATAGGACCGAAATCAACCATATCAGAAATGGTACATTTAGTACTTGAAGCCAGTAATTCTAAAATGCCTATAGGAAGAGTTGCTGATAAATTAAGTTCTTATTTTGTACCTATTATTATATTAATAGCTATTTTAACATTCGTTATTTATATTGTTTTAGGATCATCTTTAAATACATCACTAATTCACATGGTGACCGTATTAGTAGTAGCTTGTCCATGTAGCTTAGGGCTTGCTACACCACTTGCCGTTGTTGTTTCAATAGGAACCTCTGCCAAAAAAGGATTACTCATAAAATCAAGTGAAATACTAGAGATTGCTGCCCATATTGATACCATCGTTTTTGATAAAACAGGAACTTTAACTTACGGTAAATTAAGTGTTAGTGAAATGTATAATTATTCAAAATACAGTGATCAGGATTTATTAAATATTATTGCTAACATTGAAAGCAATTCAACACATCCAATATCTGAGTCTTTTAAAGGCTATAAAAAAACTGAGTTAAATGTTTCAAGTTATAAAGAACTATCAGGAATTGGTATAGCTGCTAGAATAGATAAAACAGATTATTATTTAGGAAATAATAAAATATTAAAAAATATTAAAAATGATTATAAAGAAGATGAAGAAAAACTAGCCAATAATGGAAATAGTATTATTTATATACTAGAGGAAAACCAAATTATTGGACTGATAGGAGTAAAAGATATTATTAGAAAGGAAGCTAAAAAAACAATTAAGAAACTAAAGAATCTTGGATTAGATATTATTATGCTTACAGGTGATAATGAAATAACTGCTAATATTATCGGTAAAGAATTGAAAATAGATAATATTATTGCTGAGTGTATGCCACGCGATAAAACAAAGTATATCAAAGACTTACAGACAAGGGGAAAAAAAGTTGCAATGGTTGGTGATGGCATCAATGATGCTCCATCTTTAGCTACTGCCCTTGTAGGAATAAGTTTTAAAAATAGTACTGATATAGCGACAAATTCGTCAAATGTTATTATAACAAACGATAATATTGATAGAATAGTAACCTTTTTCTCTACTTCCAAAAAGACACTTAGAAATATAAAACAAAATTTATTTTGGGCATTTATTTATAACATCCTAATGATTCCTCTTGCTATTGGGTTATTTTCAAGAATTGGTTTAGAAATAAATCCGATGATTGCAAGTGCATCTATGATGTTATCTAGTTTATGTGTCGTATTTAATGCATTGAGATTGGCGAAAGTTAATGTTTAACACAAAAAAAGAAATTTATCTAGTTAAATAATATTTAGACTTTAATTATTTGATTTATTTGACTAATTGTGGTTATAAAAATAAAAAAGTAGCTATTACAATTATAAATATCACCTGATGCTTCTTTTTTTAAGTAGGAAAACCAACTTTAAAAATACTTTCTTAAATATGCCATTATATGATATACTAATCTAGGTTAATCACTCATTAAAAAAGAAAATATAAACAAACAGAGAAACAAAACTATTATTAATTATAGAAAAATAGGACAACTTGAAAATTAAAAAGATCCAAAACAAGAGAATTCATTTAAGGAAGGAAAATGATTTATGATTTATTTAGATTATGCAGCTAACACTCCTGTTGATAAAGAGGTATTAGATTTATATTATGAAACAACTTTAAAAAATTATGGAAATCCAAATTCTAATCATAAATTAGGAAAAATGGCAAATGACTTAATCAAAAAAAGTACAGAAAATATAGCAAAAAACTTAAATGTTTTACCAGAAGAAATAATTTATACAAGTGGTGCAACAGAATCTAATAATTTAGTTATACAAGGAATTTGTGAAAGATATAAAAATTATGGAAAGCATATTATTTTAAGTAGCCTAGAACATAATTCAATCACTGCTCCTGCAACTATAATGCATGAATCAGGTTTTGAAATTGATTTAATCCCCATAAATAAAGAAGGAATAGTTGATTTAGAAAAATTAAAAAATATGATTAGAGATGATACTATATTAGTTAGTGTCTGCGCCGTTGATAGTGAAATAGGCTTAAAAGAGCCCATAGAAGAAATTGGAAAATTTTTAAAAGATTATCCTAATACTTATTTTCATACAGATGCAACACAAGCTATAGGTAAAGTAAATATTGATTATAGTAATGTCGATTTAATTACAATAGCTCCTCATAAATTTTATGGCATAGGTGGTATTGGTATTTTAGTAAAAAAGAAAAAGGTAAGTTTAAAGCCTATTATTTATGGTGGAAAATCAACAACTATATTTAGAAGTGGTACACCAGTATTAGCAAATATTGTTTCAACGGATAAGGCTCTAGACAAAGCTCTTAATAATTTAAAAAGCAGATATGAATATGTTTTAAAATTATATAATAAAATAATTGAACATTTATCACAATATAATTTCATTCATATTAACAATACAAAAAACTCTATCCCTTTTACAATAAACTTTAGCATTAAAGGGATCAAAGCATTAGATATTGCCAAATATTTAGAAAAGAAAGATATATATGTTTCAACAAAAACATCATGTTGTCCATTAGAAACTCCTTCTAAATTAGTCTATGCTTTAACAAAAGATAAATCCTTAGCTACTTCTTCAGTAAGAGTAAGTTTATCACATTTAACAACAGATGAAGAAATAAGTCTTTTTTTAAATGTTATTGATGAAATGATAAAGGAGTTAAAACAAAATGGAAAAATATAAAGAAATTGAAAGAAGTATTATCAAAAATTACCGTAAAGATATCTGGAGTAAATTTGTTAAAGCAGTACAAATTTATGAACTTATAAAAGAAAATGATAATATTATGGTTTGCATTAGTGGTGGGAAAGATTCCTTTTTGCTTGCAAAATGTATACAAGAACTACAAAGGCATGGAAAAATTAAATTTAATGCCAATTATGTTGTAATGAATCCTGGATATAATGACTATAATCGTGACTTTATTTTGGATAATGCTAAAATACTAAATGTTCCTATTGAAATGTTTGAAAGTGATATTTTCGATGTAGTAGCAAATGTGGATTCTAAAAGTCCTTGCTATTTATGTGCAAGAATGAGAAGAGGATACTTATATAATAAAGCCAAAGAATTAGGTTGTAATAAAATCGCCCTTGGTCATCATTTTGATGATGTTATTGAGACAACATTACTTTCCATGTTTTATGGTGCTGAAGTTAAAACTATGATGCCCAAATTACATAGTGATAATTTTCCCGGTTTAGAATTAATAAGACCCCTTTACTTAGTAAAGGAAAATGCAATTATCTCTTGGAAGAAAAATAATGAGCTTACCTTTATTAACTGTGCCTGTCGATTAACAGAGGGTTGTTCTTTAATAAATGATGGAACAAGTAAACGAAAAGAAATGAAAGAACTTATTAAAAATTTAAGGAAAATCAATAAAGATATTGATCACAATATTTTCAAAGCACTAGATAATATAAATCTAAATTGTGTTTTAGGAGTAAAAAAAGATGGTAATTATAAAAGTTTTTTAGACGAATATGATAATTAGTTTGAAGATATTATCTATAGTAGATGCTAAAGTTTTAGAACTGGTCCTAAAAATAAAAATAATGATTATAAATAATGTTTATACTTAAAATATTAGCACCCAATTTAGTAAATGACGTAAACGAAATGGTAATAAATTTTAAGTAGGTATTTTAGCAATTGACTATGAAAAAAAATTATAAATTTAATAAATAGTCATGCTATGTTAATGGAGGATTCTATAATGAATATTGAAAAGGAAATATTTAAACAGACTAAAATCAATTTCAATAAACTAATAAAATATGGTTTTATAAAAGATGATAATATATATAAATATTCTAAAAATATTATGAATAATGCTTTTAGAGTGGATATAAAAATAAATAATAAGGGGATTGTTAAAGGAACAATATATGATTTATCTTTTAAAGATGAATATACTAATTTTCGTATAGAAGACATTACAGGATCTTTTACATCACAAGTAAAAGATGAATTTATAAATATATTAATAGACATCAAAAATAAATGTTTTATAAAACAACTCTTTATATATGACCAAACAAATAGAATAGCCCAATTAATAAAAGATAGGTATGATGATGAACCCAATTTTGAATGGAAAAAATTCCCCGGATATGCAACTTTTAAAAATAGTAACAGTAAAAAATGGTATGGTTTAATAATGAATTTAAACCAAAGTAAATTAAAAAAAGGTGAAAACCATGAAGTGGAAATACTTAATATAAAGTTAAACTCTTCCAAAATAAACAATTTATTAAAGAGAAATGGTTTTCTTCCAGCATATCATATGAATAAAAAAAATTGGATTAGTATTATTTTAAATAATACTATACCTGATACAGAAATAATGGATTTAATTGATGAAAGTTATTCATACACAGTAACTAATAATATTAATAGTAAAAATGAATGGATAATACCAGCTAATCCTAAATATTTTGATATAGAGCAAGCTATAAAAGAGCATAATATAATTCAATGGAAACAAAGTACTAGTATTAAGATAAATGATATTATTTATTTATATGTGACCAATCCATATTCATCTATTATGTATAAATTTAAAGTTCTAAAAGTAAATATACCTTATAAATATGAAGATAGAAATCTAAAGATAAATAAAGTTATGGAAATAAAATTATTAGCAAAATTCGGTAAAGGAAAACTTCCACTTGATACATTAAAAGAATACGGAATAAAAGCGATTAGAGGTCCAAGATATATGCCAATATCTTTAAGCAACTATATAAATAAAATAAATAGTTAATAAGAAAATAACCTAATACGGTTATTTTTTTTAATCTTCAATTTCGATATATTTTTTTTCAGCAATGGCTTTCTTTTCTTCTCTTTTTGGTATTTCTAAACGTAAAGTACCATTTCTAAAAGATGCTCTAATATCAGTTTCCGTTATATCTTCACCAACATAAAAACTTCTAGAACATTCACCATAATATCTTTCTTTTCGTACAAATTTTCCTTCCTCTTTATCTTCTACTGTTGAATCTGTTTTAGCATTAATGTTTAGATATCCATCCTCAATATGAATTTTAATATCTTTCTTTTCATATCCAGGTAAATCTATAGTCAT
Organism: uncultured Bacilli bacterium; assembly: GCA_947595045.1. GTDB lineage: Bacteria > Bacillota_I > Bacilli_A > RF39 > UBA660 > CANQEN01. The sequence continues at coordinate 13,530 of CANQEN010000018.1, forward strand.
AATATATTCATTTTCTTTTTCTTTAATATCAGTTCTCATGACTTTATTACCATCATCTGAAAAAAATGGATCCCTTCCAAAAATATCATCCCATAAATCAAAATCATTCCTACGTCTAGGCACCATCATCATATTCATCGACTTCCTTTCTTTCTATATGTTGATACCATCACACAGCACTTCATTATTGATTATGTAAAGGATTTAATCCTTACATATAATATTATATCACTTATTCTAGCAAAGTAAATACCCGAGTGCCAAAATGTGCATAATAAAAATAGATTACACCAATTAAAAACTATTATTTATTAAAAATACTTTACGTAAAATATGTCAAATAGAAAAATAATAGTCTTTTATTATCATTACTTTGCTATTAATAGTATTTACAATATAAAGTAATATATTCATAAAAAAAGACTATTGTTTAATAGCCAATAGTCCAATGTAAACTGTTAATTATAAACATTCAACATATGTATCAGATAAACATCTTAAAACGCATACACAATTTAAATTAACGGTACAAAATGAATTAGTTGCAGAATATGGAAATTCACTTGTTGGATCATCATTTGGTGCTAATACACGTAAAGTACAAGTACATCCATCAACTTTTTCTACCCTAAATACGCTAGAGCATGTAACTCCTGCATCGGTACATGCTACACTATCTTTAGCAATTGGTAAACTAAGTGGAGTTCCATTGCATAAGTATAATGTAATTGGTCTTGTATTGCAATTTAATGAATTAGTACCACAACCTAAGAACCCACGATCACACGTATCTAAACAAGTATCAGCTGTACATGCATTTTGTTGTAAGATATGAATAATCGCTAGAATCTCAGCTATATTTTTGCAAGCATCATTATCTGTATTATTATTACACATATAATCCACCCCTTCTGCTATAGCATATGTCTCATCGGTAAAAGGGTGTGAATAAAAAACCTATTACTAATGTTTTTTTGTTGATTATTATATCCTTTTCTAGTACAATTAAATTAGAATGGAGCTTAGATTATGGAAGAATGCATTAAGGAAAAAGAAGATTATATTGCTTATCAATCAAAAGATGGTAAAGTTATTACTGTTAAAGAACTACAGCAAGAAATATTAACCATTATGGATGAAATACATCGCGTTTGTGAAAAAAATCATATTCCATACGGTTTAATTGCTGGATCTGCTCTAGGCATTGTCAATTATCAAGGATTTATTCCTTGGGATGATGATATAGATATATGTGTGGAACGAAAATATTGGCATAAATTTATTAAAGCTTTGGAAAAGGATTTAGATAGTAATTTTTATTTTCAATGCTTTGAAAATGATAAAAAATTTAATGTAATTAACGGGCCCCAAATGAAAATTAGAAAGCGAGGGACTTATATTGAGGAAGTAAACTTCCTACTAAAAAATAGATGTAAATCAGGTAATGGCATATTTGTTGATGTCGTAATATATGATAATATCTCTGAAAATAAATTTAAAGATGAATTAGCCAGAACTGTTATTAAATTAATAATGCCCATCTTAGTATTACTAGATAATTTACATATCAATCCCGTTTTCTTAAAAAAGTTTGTTATGTGGTATTCCAATCGCTATGCTAGAAAGAATGAACATAGTTCTTTAATGTCACAACCTATTTCTGTTCCATGGGAAAAATTTCTACACGAACCAGTATTTAAAAAGAAAGACATTTTACCATTTAAACTATATAATTTTGAAGGTCGAAAATATTATTCTTATAATAATATTGAAAAAATACTCAAACAATGGTATGGTCCAAACTGTTTAAAAAAATGGGATGGTAAAAAATGGGTTGAAACATTACCTATAGAAAAAAGAAAGCCTAAACATACTGCTTACTTAAATTTAACAAGTGAAACAAAGGAATAGTATTTTTACCTATTATATGATATAATGCTAAAGGAGTTGGGTTATATTATGAGCAAATATAAAAAAGGAATTTTAATTGGTATTATTTGTATAATCATATCACTTATCATCGGTATTATGTTTGAACATGATATAGCTTTTATTTTTGCTGGAATTGGTGTTATTATTATTGGTTTTTCTATCCTTTCATATATTAATAAAGATAATACTAGGTAAGGGAAGAGGTAAAATTAATGATAATAATTTTGTTTTTGGGTTTTGTAGTTATTTTAGTAGCGATATTGAATTCTGGTATCAAAAACAGTAAAACTGTACAAATTAATTAAAAAAAGGCATGGCTAAATATAATTATTTGCACTATATTAATGGTTGGTAGTACTATATATATGTTGGATACTAATAATTTTGATCAATATGGTCTTACATGGGAATTATGCTTACCAATATATATAGGTCTTATTTGTTTTTGTTCATATCAATTAGGTTACTACTTCCCTACTATATATAAGAATATAAAAAAGAAAAAGACAGCAAATAACTAAATTGTTGTTTTTATATAAACATAAGTAATATACTGGCACTTAAAAAGCCCAAAATAATACTATAAAAATAGCTTGTATAATGGTTAATTAAATAATTAATAAAATAAATTATTATAAGGGAACAAATAGCTAAACTAATAAAAAAAGGAATTAGTAAAGAAATATTTAAATTAGCAAATAACATTAAATATTTTTCATACAACCCCAGATTAATTAAAATAGCTGTTCCACTTACTCCCGGAATAATAATAGATACAGCTTCAATTAACCCCATAAATAACAATGTTAAGATTGAATTAGATGAGAAGGATATTGATGGTATAAAATTTAAACTCATAGTAAATATAAAACTGATTAAGGCTAACCATTTATAGTTAGCTTTTTTTATAATTGATGGTACACCTGTTAATATTAAAAGAGCAAATATAATAGTCATAATACAAGGGAATAATTGATATAAAGATAAAATAATATTACTAAACAATAATATAGCTATTAGAATACCTAAAGCTAATTTACCTAAATATAATCCATTGTGATATATATCTTTAAAAAAATGGGTAATAGCATCAATAGCACGCTCATAAACACCTAATCTAATAGCCATTAATGCACCACTTACCCCTGGAATAATTTTACCAATACCTACTAAAAAACCAATTAAAATTAATTTCATATTTCACCTAATTAATTTTATGAAATATGAATTAATTAATAACTATTTATTCTGACTAAAATAACCATTAAATACTTGTTTAGTTTCATTAACAACTACAAAAGCATTTTTATCATATTCTCTTATTATTTTTCGTAGATGATCTAACTGTCTACTATCTATTTCTAAAAATAACATATATTTTTTATTTTTATTATTATCCCCTAATGGAATAATAGAAACAGCATATCCTTCATTACGTAAAATATCAATAAATTTGTTACTTGTTTCATTCATAATAATTTGTACACTTAATTTACCATGAATAAATTTATTAGCAATAAAACCACCAATATACGTTCCAGCTGAAAAACCAGATGCATAAGCAAATGTAATCCATAGCCCATTATCATTACTACTTAAAGCATCCTTAACTACTAAAAACCAAATCGTTATTTCAAAAAAGCCAATAGTCATAGCTAAAATATTTTTATTTTTGACAGTCATTACTGTTCTAATTGTTCCTAATGATACATCCATAATTCTAGCTATAAAAATCTTGAGGCACATAAAAAAGAGATTCATAATATCACCATTTTTAATATGCTCTAAAAATATAGATAATTACCAAAAAACTATATAAATTTATTTATATAGTTTTTTAACTCAATATATTTATTTGATTAATTACTTTATTGGCACCTGAATAAGAATCACTTATTTCCCCATCTTTGATATGAAATAAAGTAGTCTCAGCTAATCTAATATCTCTAACATCATCAGTTATCTTAGTCTCATCACCCAATACTTGCTTATTCATCGCTTTTGTCATATCTACATAATAAACTGGTAAACTATCCTCTGATTGAATATATGCAACTAAACCACTATTATATTGATCAGTTAAAGGGTCATTTGGTTTAATAGCTATTACATAATATTCTTCTTCTTTCTGCTTTAGCATCTGGGATAATAAAATACTTTCATCTTCAAACTCATACTTATTTACCGTATTATGACTTGATGTACGTTTCTCCACAATATATTGTGTTAGAAAATAAAATGACATAAATACAATGGCAATGATAATAGAAATAATTAATAACCATTTTACTTGTTTTTGATTATCTTCTTCAGTATATCCCTGATTATTCTTATTATTTACTACTTTTTTAGTCTTAATCTTACTCATGAACATCACCATTAGTAATTATATCATACATTATCTTATTTTCCAATAGGAACAACACTAATTGATTGAGCTACACTAATCATCTGTTCTGTATCCATAGTATCAGATACTAAATAATATTCTACACCATTACTAATCCATGATACTGAGTAATCAGTTACAGCACCTACTGTATCTAATATTAAATAAGGGTCTCCATAAATAATATTATTATCTATATCACTATTCACCAATACGGTCTCCTCTACTAACATAAAAGGATCGTCACCATCAAAAGTTAAAATAACACGTTCCCCATTATCTGTTTCTACTTTATCTTGAGCTGTTAAATATGTATTTTGAGGTAAATACATAGGATATATAATTTCATCAATAGTACTAGATGTTTCTGATACCTCAGTATCACTACCTAGATTATTCTCTAATTTGAAATGATTATCATCTAAATCAACATCATATTCAATTTTATCTATATTCATTGACATTTGTACATTAGCATCACTATCTAATATTTCTACTTTAGTAATATCTAAATCCTTATTCATATATACTTTTTGACTAACTAAATCTTTATTAGTTGAATAATTTACCTTTGACTCAAATATATAATCATTATCTTTCTTTTCAAATTTACGTTCATTGTCATTTTGTAAATCGGTCAATAAAACTTGTAATAAATATATTTGGGAATTATTATATGGCCAATCACTCTGAAATTTAAAACTTTTATTTAATGATGGTGTCAAAACATATACTCCATCATCATTTCGCAAAATAATTTGTTCATGATTATTAACTTGATTAGTTAGACTAACCCGATAATTATCATCCTTTTGATAAGTTACATCAACATCATAAGTATAATTATCTTCTCCACGATAAATAGCTAATTCACCTGTTAAATGGTATGAATTTAGATTATTAATTTTTTTACCAAAATCTTTAAGAACATCTTTTTCACTATTCTTTCCACACCCTACTACTAAGAAACTTAAACAAAGTAAACTAAATAATATTTTTTTCATAAATACCTCTTTCCAATTAATACTATGTTACAAAAAAATATTTATTTCATATTTTAATAAAAAAAGTAAGCATCTCTTTTCAAAGTATACTTACTTTCAATGAATTAATTATTCTTAGTTATTTTTATTTTTACTGTTGCTTTCTTTGGAACATAACTTACCAATCTAGCTGATGAAGTATTAGGCTTTATTTCAATTGGAATATCAAATGTTCCTTCCCCATAACTAGATAAATCAACATATGCTTGAACATCGGCATTAGTCAAATTATCTAATATATTAGATGCTCCTTTAACCTCAACCAATACTTGAACATCATCAGCACTTACAGCTCCTGCTGTATATCCTGATGGAGTATTTAAAGCATCAATTTTTAAAGTCATAACTTTAGGTTCAGCACTACTAGTGACAACTATATCTAAATCTACATTATTTATATCTAATTTTTTAATTCCTTTTGGTTTTGGTATTTCGACCGTAGTATGATAATCTTCCGTTAATTTACTTACATCTATTTCAATATCAATACCTGTCTTTTCTAATTCATTTAATATTTCAGTAGAACCATATACTCTAACCTTATTATTACTAAATGCATATGAACCAATTGCCCTACCAAATGGCATTTCATTTATTGGTACAAAATTAAGATTAATTTCTTTTGATGATGATGCAATAGTTACCTCAGCACTTGGCTTACTAGTTGTACTAAACTCTACATCAACAATATTACCTTCTTTATCATATGCCTTTAAAATAATATCATCTAGAGTCTGTGTCCCCTCTTCCTGTTTTGGTAACTTATCAATATCAACTAAAGCTTCAACATTAGCTACCTGATCTAATTTATATTTAGCTCCACTAATAGTCACTTGGTCTATATTTAATTCAACATTACTTATATCTAAAGTATCATCTAAATGATCAGCATTTACAATATTATAAGATAATGTCCTATTCTCGGATTGTTTAGCATAAACAACTACTGTTACCTGTGATGGATTAACACTATATTGAATAGAAGATGTTCCTACTTCATACTCTAAATCTACTTTATAAGTACCAGGTTCTTTAATATTAGTTAAATCAGCCGTTACTTTATGTATAGATGATTGTTTAGCAATATATAAATCAGCTTTACTACCTATTAATGTAATATCAACTGATTCAGGCAATCCTTCTACTACAAAACGTTCTTCAGCATATAAAACTTCAACTGGTTGCTCTCTAAATACTTCTGCACTACTAGTTGTAAAAGAAATAATTTTTTGATCTACAACAATAAAAATTATTATAGCAAAGAATAGTGATAAAAATAGTAAGGTAGATTGCTTAGATAAAATATTTTCAAACCATTTACTAGAATGATCAAAGTGACCACTTATTTTTAAAATTAACTTAGTAATGGGTATAACTAAATGCTTATCAATAAATTTAAAAACACGACCAAATAATTTATTTATTGCCTTCATCATTTACCTCCTCATCATCTTCTTCAATATAACTAGCTTTAGGACGTAATTCTTCAAGTAATAATAATTTTAATTCATCAGCCGACAAATTATATTTCAATTGACCATTAATAGCTACTGACAACCTACCTGTTTCCTCTGATACAATTAGGGCAATACAATCAGTTATTTCTGAAATACCTAAGGCAGCTCTATGTCTAGTACCTAATCTTTTACTAATCTTTAAATTATCACTAGTTGGGAACACTGCCCTAGCACTAGTAATCTTATCTCCCTGAATAATAACTCCACCATCATGAAGAGGATTATTAGGAAAGAAAATAGTAACTAATAACTCGCTAGAAATATCAGCATATATTTTTTTAGATTTTTCTATATAATCACTTAAACTATTATCACGCTCTAATATAATCAAAGCTCCTGTTCTAGTTTTACGCATAGCATCCATTGCAGTAACGATCTCATAGACTACTTTTTCTCTTTCATCAACAGTTAATACTTTATGTCTACCCAATAATTGGCTTCTCCCTAACTGTTCCAATACATTTCTAATTTCAGGCTGAAATATAACAATAATGGCTAAGACACCCCACTCTAAAACATAATCCAATAGCCATCCAATTGTAACTAAATTAAATATATAACTAATTAATTTTAACCCAACAATAAAAATAATCCCCTTAAATAGTAAAACCATTTTTACATTTTTACGTAAACTTTTTAACACAAAATATAAAACTAACCACACTAGTAATATATCAACAAGGTCTTTAGCATAACCTAATAATTGTGTAACTGACATATAATCCCTCCGTAATTCATTTATCTTAGAATATTATAGCATAATAAACTTAAAAATAAAACTAACTATCACTAATACATAACAACAAAATAATTAAGCACTATCTATAAAGTACTTAATATTCATAATAAATTTGCCTTTTTTTATTAAAATAAATACTGTAACTTTAATGTAAAGTAGTAAGTAAGATATCGTTTCCAATTTTCCCGAATTTTTATAAATATATTCATTATTTTAACTAATGATTAACAGACCCTTTTCATTAAAATTATGTGGAATTCTATGTGGAATTCTATATAATTAAAAGTTAGACATAATTATAAAAAACAGGTGGTACTGAAGTTGTCAATAAAAAGTAGACACAAAAAAAGTAATTATTTAAAACCTAGTTGAGTTCGATATTCAACTGGGT